>NZ_JAYFPU010000179.1:0-38438 GCF_034927525.1 Christensenella sp. | reverse complement strand
ATATTGTTGAGCTGTGCGATCAGCCATGCACCATTGGTGTTTCTTTCCGCAAAACCGACCTTTTTGCCCGCAAGGATGCTCATATCCGTTTCGAGCGTTTTTGCCAGCGGACGTTCGCCGGAATCCGTCGCCGCCTCCGCGCTTGCAGGCGCATTGCCTGTCGCTTCAGCGCTTTCGCCAGCCGCTTCCTTTGTTTCTGCTGCCGCCGGAGAATCCGTCGCCGCCGGGCTTTCCTGTGTCGCGGGTGCAGAGCAAGCTACCAGAGCGAAGCAAAGCACTACTGCCAGTACCGAAAATAAAATCTTCTTCATCTTTTCCTCCTTTTGTTACCACGTTTTGTGGTATCGATCCTTTTTATTTTTTGGTAAATCCTTTTACTTTATGTTTTAAAAAAAACGCAACGATTACGATCAATAGGCGTTTTTATTCCCCAACAGCAAATTATCTTGCCTTTTTCGGAATTATTCTCTGTATAATGTTTAATTTCCCTTGGATTTTATGTATAAACTTGTTTAACAATCAGTAAATCGTTTAACAAGTACATCGTAACATACGCTACTTTTCCTGTCAATACAATTTTCTCAATTTAACGTATTTTTTTTATATTTATATAATCGTTTTACATTTGTAATATTTTTGTCTTTTTTATTTCCAAACCAACAAAAAAAGAGCTGTTTTACGGCTCTTTTTCCTGTTTCCTTCTTTTGTATCATCCACCGATCACAACGGCGATCCCCATGTTTTCCAGCAGTTTGGTAAGTTTTTCCTGCTCTGCGTCCGTCGGCGTGCTGAACGCCTCCCCCATATATTCCTTGCCAATCTTCCTATACTTTGGCTCCCCGAAGCGATGATACGGCAGCAGATGTATTTCTGAAAGGCCGATCTTTTTTGCAAACGCGCCCGTCCTGCGAATGTTTTCCTCGTCCGCGTTTACCCCGCCGATAAGCGGGATACGGATGATCATATCCTTCCCTTTCATCTGCGCGATCTTCCGGGCATTGTCTAAAATCAATTCGTTGCCCATGCCCGTGAATACCTTATGCTGCCCACTGTCCATATGCTTTAAGTCATAGAGCACGGTATCGATCTTCTGCACCGCTGTCTTTATCTTGTCCCACGGGACTGCGCCGCACGTTTCGATGGCTACGTTCACGCCTTCACTGTGCAGCCTGTCCGTCAACTCGCTGATAAAATCCGCATGGCACAGCGCTTCGCCGCCCGAAAAGGTCACACCGCCGCCCGATTGCTCATAAAACGCCTTGTCCTTAAGCGCCAGCTTGAGCGCACCGTCTACATCATATTTCTTTCCATCAATTTTTAGCGCCGCTGTAGGGCATACATCCACGCATACATGGCAGCCGGCGCAGCCGTCAACATACACGCCCGGCGCCTTCCTTACCTGCGTAGGGCACTGTGTTACGCACAGGCCGCAGCCCATGCAGTCCGCCTCGTTGAACTCAAACTGCGGCTCGAACTTCTGCGATTCCGGGTTAGAGCACCAATCGCATGTAAGCGGGCAACCTTTAAAGAACAGGATCGTGCGGATACCGCCGCCGTCGTGTATGCTATAGCCTTGTACGTTGAATATCAAAGCTTCCATAACTGTTTTTTTCTCCATTCCCGCCATCATATCTGGGCGTTTTCCGTCCTTGTAATGATGGAATCCTGCACGTCCCTCGAAAGCTCATTGAAGAATGCGCTGTACCCTGCCACACGCACCACCAGACTCTTATATTTCTCTGGCACCTGCTGCGCTTCCTTCAGCTTGTCTGCCGAAACCACGTTGAATTGTACATGTCCGCCGCGCATCTTGATATAAGAACGGATGAGGCTCATAAATTTACTGAGACCTTCTTCTCCCGCGAGCACCGTAGGATTGAACTTCTGGTTAAAGATCACACCGTTCGGGCACCGCAGGTGGTCTAGGCCATGACATACCGACTTAAGCGCTGCGGTGGGGCCGTGCTTGTCAACACCGTTGGAGGGCGAAACGCCATCCGCTAAAATTGTGCCTGCAAGCCTGCCGTCCGGCGTAGCCGCCGTGGTATATCCAAAGGCCACGTTCGCCGCGACCGGTACAAACGAACCGACAAACGGCCCTCCATGATAACCCTGATAACCTTCCAGCGAATCAAAGAAGACGTCTGCCGCATAATGCACCATGCTGTCCACTTCTTCCTCATCGTTGCCGTATTTTTCCACGCGGTTAAATAGGTATTGCCGCATTGGCTCCGCGCCCTCGAAGTTATGGTCGAGCGCATCACACAGCTCCTGCATGGTATATTTCTTATCGTCATATACGACCTTCTTCACTGCGTAAAGCGAATCTCCCGCATTTGCCACGCCCAGTCCCAGCGGTGCTGTCCAGTTGTATTTTGCACCGCCACGGAGCGCGTCTGTTCCGCGCTCGAGGCACGTCGGCCCGATGAGCAGCGATGTGAGCGGGATAGGCATCAGCTCTGCCTGTACCTGATCCACGATCGCATTTAAGCGAACCGAAAGTGTGGTAGTATACGCCATCTGCTCCTCATACGCCTTTTTCACATCGTCAAAAGTTTTTAAATCCTCCGGCTTGCCCGTATGCGGCCCGACCTGCTTATGACAGATATTACATACGCCGTCAGAGAGCGCCAGCTCCGCTACCTTGGCTACGTTATAATAGCCACCGTTGCCCCTGTGCCACGCATCGAGCGGCGCGTTTTCCACACAGCCAACCGGCGCATAGTCGCGCGCGTCCTCTAAGGAAACGCCCAACCGCTGCATCGCTTCCACATATACCTCGTCGTTTAATATCTGCGGCATACCATTGCCCATGCGGATCGCCTCCGCGACCTTTTCCATAAATTCATCCGGCGTGCCGTTGTGCAGGCGTACAGAAAAGTTTGGCTGCATCAAAAGGATGTGCGTATGCGCCTCCAGACAGCGGTACGAAAGATCGTTTGTCGAATCTGTGCCGTCACGCTTCACACCGCCGATCACAATGTTCTGCCCCATCGGGTAACCTGCATGGATTTTAGCGTCATCCTCGCGATACACCTTGATAGGCTCCGTGATTTTTGTCCAGAACGCCTCCAAAATCTCCTGCGCCTGCTGTTTATCAAGCACACCATTTTCAATATCCGAAGCATAGTAAGGATACATATACTGGTCAAAACGCCCCAGCGTATAAGAAACGCCGTTGTCGTTTATCTGTTGCACCACCTGGCAGAACCACAGCGACTGCAGTGCCTCGTGGAAGCTTTCCGCCGGGAATTCAGGCACACGGCGGCATACCTTAGCAATAGTCTCAAGCTCTGCCTTACGTTTTGCGTTCTTTTCTTCCTGTGCCATCTCAACTGCCTTGTCCGCGTACCTGTGCGCAAACAAGATCGTCGATTTGCAAAAGCTGATCGCCGACTCGTACCACAAACGTTTATCAAGGGAATCCGGCTTGGTCATATCCAATTCCGCAAGCTTCTGTTCACATTTTTTGATCAGTCCGCCTAGCCCTTCACGGCACAGCAGTCCATAATCGAGCAATACATGACCAAGCCCGCCGTCCTCATGCAAACCAAGCGAGAAAACATTTGCGTCATAGCGCTCCAGCCGGATGTCGTCCGTGATGTAAGACTGGATGCGGTCATACATCGTTTTGCCCTTCCAATAAGGTACGATATCCCTGCGGTATTCCTCAATATCCTCCTTGATGGGCGTAAACGAATCCTGCGGACGGCTTTCAAACGATTCGATCTCTTCGTCGATCCATTCCACCGCAAACTCTGGAAAAAGCGGTGCGCTGCGCTGCCTGCCCGCCTGATGCCCGACGATGATCTCATCCGGCAGGATATATACCGACATGCCTGCCAATATTTTTTCAAACGCTTTTGCCCGCCTCATCAGCGGGTGCAAACCTTCCGTTTCCTTATAAGACTGCGTGATCAGCCGCGCACGCTCCATGCAGATATAAGACTTCGCATTCACCACCTGATGCCGCAGGCGTTGGCATCTTGCATACGCTTCACTGTTTGCATCAAACACCGCATCCCTGTCTACCGGGATCGAGTACATATCTTTGTATTCTATCTTCATTTTCATACCTCCTGAATTCCTTTGATTTCCTTTAAAATAGGGGATTGTATATTGTAAATCGTTTTTCTAATATATAAAAAAATAAAACATCTATGTAATTTATAAAGCTTTTTACGCATTTTTAAACCAAATCGCAGGAAAAACCTTTTACTATACTCAATATCATATCCTGCCCATTCCCTCTTGTCAATATATAGTTTCAGCTTTCTTTGTGCGTCACTCCATCCATCCTGTTGATCTCCGGATCTGTATAAATATCAAGATCGTCGCGGTTATACGTCGAAAACTCACTGACTACGCAGCCTTCCTCGCCCCCACATATCCAGTGTGTAACATTGGGCTTCACCGTAAACTGTTCACCCTTTTTTAATATAAGCTGATGAAATACGCGAAAACAATCCTGTTTGTCCGCCGGTATCCTTGCCCTGATCTCCGCTTCCGGCGTACGCTTGCCCTCGGTGTATACATAAAGAGTCCCATAGCGTACACGGAATGTTTCCTCCTTGCCAACGTCGCCTTCAAACGGCGGATGACATTGCTCCGGACAAATCTGGCCGGGCAGCAGCACCATCTCCTTGGCGGCATAGCGCTTGGTATTGATATAAATATGTATCTGAATACCAAATTCTTCGATTCTTCCAAGACCCATATCCGCAATCTCCAGATTTTTCTTTTCCTCCTCGGTCAGGTAAATATGCGCTTTTTCATAATATTCCAGCGCTTTTTGCCTGATCTCTTCCCTTTTTTCCTGTGAAACTGCCATAATAATTTTTCTCCTTTATAAAAAAACGTTTTTCTTTCTCTTGTTTTTATATTATAATCTATTGAAAGCAAAGTCAATACCATAAAAACGGAGGTATATTATGAATCTTACGTATCAACAGACACGCCCTTACATCGGTCACGACTACCAGACCTTCGGTGTGCGCAGCGAAATGCTGCTTGATGGTAAAGAAACCGGCGTTAAGCTGCTGCGTCTCAAAAACGGCGCGCAGCTACAGGCAGAGGTGCTGTGCGACCGCGGCCTCTCCCTTGGCGAGGTGACCTATAAGGGAATCAACCTGAGCTTTCTCTCCCATACAGGCGTCGTCGCCCCCACCTATTATGTGGAAAATGGCAAGGATGGGTTTTATAAGAACTTTTTCGGCGGCATGATGATGTCGTGCGGTATGACGCACATGGGTGCGCCATGCGATGACGCGGGCAAAAGCCTTGGCTTGCACGGCCCCATGCCCTGTACCCCTGCTGAGGAGGTATGCGCATGTGTGGAAGACAAGTCCGGCACTGTGCCTGAAATCGTTGTGCGCGGCAAATTGCGGCAAAGCGAGGTATACGCCGAACACCTGATGTGCGAACGCACCATCCGTCTGAAATACGGCGAGAACAAGATATCCATCCACGATGATATCAAAAACGAGGGCTTTGAAAAGCAGCCGTTTATGCTTCTTTACCACTTCAACTTTGGCTATCCCCTCATCAGCGAGCATACAAAGGTTTTTCTTGCAGAACAGGAGTGTACCCCGCGTGACGAGATCGCCAAAAACGGATTTGATACCCGTTATCGGATGGACGCGCCCGGCGCAGGTCGGCCGGAGGAATGTTATTTCTGCAGGCTGCGTGGCGATGCGGATGACAACACGACCGTGGTCGTGGAAAACGAAGCTCTCGGCCTGGCTGCCGCCCTCAAATACAATACTTTGCAACTGCCCTTCATGACCGAATGGAAATCCATGATGGCTGGCGACTATGCACTCGGCGTCAATCCAGGCGTATATACGCCGATGGGACGCGCACACGCGCGGAAAAACGGTATGCTGCTGTATATCGAACCTGATGAAGTGAAATCGTTCGATTTCGAATTGTCCGTCTCCGACGACGCAAGCGGGATCAAGGCGCTGCGGGACGCGGTCAATGCGCTCTAGCCCTTTCAACATCAAAAAAGGGAATGCCAGCGGCATTCCCTTTGCTTTTCTTTCTGATCAATAAATATCCAGATCGTCGTCCTCTGTACGAATGACCTCTTCGCGGCGGATGTCCGCCCCCAGCTTTTTGAGCTTGTCCTCGATGTGGTCATATCCCCTGTCTACATATTTGATGTTGTGGATCTCTGTGACGCCGTCCGCCATCAGTCCTGCAACGATAAGAGCAGCGCCCGCGCGCAAATCCGTTGCCCTCACAGGTGCCCCTGTAAGCTTTTCCACACCCTCTACGACCGCCACACGGTCGTCAGTATTGACCTTCGCCCCCATGCGGCGTATCTCGCTGATATGCTTGAAGCGCGATTCAAAAATACTTTCCACGATCATGCTCGTCCCTTGTGCCGTCGAAAGCAACACGGTAGCCGGCTGCTGCAAATCCGTCGGAAACCCGGGGTACGGCATCGTCTTGATTTTGACTGCCTTCGGTTTTTTGTCGCATTTCACATGAATAAAGTCCGCGCCTTCCTGCACGGAAATGCCCATTTCCACCATCTTGGCGGACAATGCTTCCATATGCGTGGGGATCACGTTTTTAATGATCACATCGCCGCGCGTTGCCGCCGCCGCGATCATCAGCGTGCCCGTCTCGATCTGATCCGGAATAATGGAATAGTTACAGCCGTGCAGCTTTTCCACACCCGTGATACGGATCACGTCCGTGCCCGCGCCCTTGATCTTCGCACCCATACACACAAGGAAGTTCGCAATATCCACTACGTGCGGCTCCTTTGCCGCGTTGACGATGGACGTCTGCCCCTTTGCGCATACCGCCGCCAGCATAATATTGATCGTCGCCCCTACCGAGACAACGTCTAAGTATACGTCGCTGCCTACAAGGCCATCCGGCGCCTTTGCCTTGAGCATCCCATATTCTGTCTTGACCTCTGCGCCCAGCGCTTCCATTCCTTTGATATGCTGGTCGATAGGACGCTCGCCGATCGCGCAGCCGCCCGGCAGGTTGATCTGTGCCTCGCCAAAGCGTGACAACAGCGCGCCCAACAAATAATACGACGCGCGCATGCGCTTCACGAGGTTCATCGTTACATTGCTTGTATTGATATTCGTCGTATCAACGGTCATCGTACCGTTGTCGTCAAACTCCACCTCTGCGCCGATCTCAGCCAGAATACGTTTGATGATCAGCACGTCTGCGATCTTCGGCAGGTTCTCAATGACACAAACGCCCCTTGCCAATATAGTTGCAGGTAAAATCGCAACCGCGGCATTTTTCGCCCCTGTCACATCGATGGTTCCCTTAAGCGGGATCCCGCCTTTTATCACAATTTTTTCATTCATATATACTCAACCTTACCCGATACTTTTCCAAATTTTTTGTATCATCATTGTAGCATTTATCAGGACTGTTTACAAGATGTTACCAATATTTGCCCATACCTAAAACATTTTCTTCTTCCACAGAATATAGGCCGCCACGCCAGAACACACGCCCGCGATCACAATCACCCACACAAAACCCAGGGGTTCTGAAGCAAAAGGCAATGGTACGTTCATGCCCCATAAGCTTGCGAACAACGTCGGGATTGCTAAAATAATCGTCAGCGACGTCAATATCTTCATCACGATATTGAGGTTATTCGAGATCACGCTCGCAAACGCATCCATCGTACCAGAGAGGATATCGCGGTAGATCGTGCCCATCTCAATGGCCTGCTTGTTTTCAACGATAACGTCCTCCAAAAGGTCAAGATCGTCGGGATAATTTTTGATCACGCGCGATTTGAGCATTTTTTCAAGAACTACCTCGTTGGATTTTAACGATGTAGAAAAATACACCAGCGATTTTTCCAGCTTAAGCATCTGGATCAACTCGCTGTTCTTCATTGATTTATGAAGTGCGTTTTCCACCTGTGTAGAAGCCTTGTCGATCTGCCTCAGATACTGCAAATATTTGCTTGCGTTTTTATATAACAGTTGTAATAAGAAGCGTGTCTTTTTACAAGTATCAAACCCGCCGCGAATATTCTGGTTCCAGAAATCCTCCAAAATAGAGGTCTCCTCCAGACATACCGTAATGATATTATCCGCCGTGATGATAATGCCCATCGGCAGCGTCGTATATACAAACGAATTTCGTTCTGATGTGACGAGCGGAATGTCGACTAAGACAAGCGTCTGGTCGTCCTCCACGTCGATACGCACCGCTTCTTCGCTGTCAAGCGCCGCACGGATAAACTCGTCCTCGATGTTAAGAGCGTCCCTGACAGAAACGATCTCCTCCTCCGAGGGGTCGAGCAAATGGATCCATGCACCCGGCTCGATGCTGTCGATCTCTTTGAATTTGTTGTTCTCAGCCGTACTGAAAATGCTGATCATTGCCTTTCACCTGCTTTCTCCTGGCAGGCCGGCATCACGGGCGAAAATACGCCGTCCGCACACCGCTGCCTGATATTATTCTTTGCGTTCGTTTAGGGTCTGCGTCCACGTATATCTCACCTCCCGTATATTTTGAGAATTAAGACCAACTATAATTATAACTTTCCCCAAATTTATATGCAAGCATCATTTTGTCCTAGGCTTTCAAAAAGAAATCATGTATAATAGAAAAGGTATGTGCGGATAAAATCCGTGCACAGTATGGTAACGTGTATGAATCAAGAAATCAGCTGTAACGATATAGTGGAAATGAAAAAGCCACACGCCTGCGGCGGCTGCCGCTGGGTCGTCATCCGTACGGGCGCAGATATAAAAATCAAGTGCCTGACATGCGGACGCATCGTGATGCTCGATCACGAAACATTTATAAAAAGACTGAAAAAGGTTGTACCTACATGAGCAGAGACTTAGGAAACGAAAACAACAGGCCGTACCGCCCGCGCGACCGTTCCAACTTCGGCGGATACGGCAATGACGAAGAATTTTATACACCGCCCAAAGAGGATTCTTACCGCCGCAGGATCGTCGTTCCCCCACAGGGCTACGACACCCAGCCCGAGGAAGATTATCTTTACGAAAACGCACCGCATATCGAGGAAGACGCTCCTTACGAGGAACCCTATTACGATACGGACGAGGATTTTTACGCGGAATCGTACGAGCGCGACGATCAGGACGATACTTACTTCGAACCGATCGACGACGATCTTTTAGAATATGACGAATTCGGGCGCAAACGCAAGCCCGTACGCGCCGTGCCGCGCACCGAAAGCAAAGCACGCGCCATATGGGGATGGATCGTTTCCATCATCATCGCCGTCATCATAGCGTTCGTCGTACGCGCGTTTTTCTTCGAGATCATTTTGGTGGACGGCGCATCTATGCAGCCGACGCTCGAATCGGACGAACGTCTCGCAGTAGAAAAGGTCAGCCGCTATTTTGGTCTGCCCGAATACGGCGACATCATCATCGTGCACTACCCCAATATGGAAGGTACGTATGTCAAACGTGTGATGGGTCTGCCCGGCGATACGCTCGAGGTGAAAAACAGCACAGTATACCGTAATGGCGAACCGCTCAGCGAAACATACATCAGCGCCGATCCTTATGCGGACATGGAGGCTGTGACCGTTCCTGCAGATACCGTATTCGTGATGGGCGACAACCGCGCCCACTCTCTTGACAGCCGCACCGCGTACATCGGCCCGATTGCAAAGGATGAGATCGTCGGTCACGCGACGTTTGTCATCTGGCCGCTCGACCGTATGCATTCTGTAAGCTAAGTTATTTCTTATCGACGTAGCATACCGCAGCCTTAGATGGCTATTTGCATTCCGAGTCTGCGCTCTGCGCTTGCAAAGACGTCGGAAGCAAACACCGCATCACGTCTGCGGATCGATCATATACAACAAAAAAGAGCCGCCTCTTATAAAGGCGGCTCTTTTATTTTCCTTCTTAGTCAAGCACAGCCTTGATGCGGCGCACGCCTGCGCTGCTGCTCTGCTCCTTCTTGATCTTGAAGTGACCAAGCTCTGCTGTGTTCTTTGCGTGCGGCCCGCCGCAGATCTCCTTGGAATACCCGGGGATCGTATAAACCTTCACCAGCTCGCCGTATTTGGAATCGAACACGCCCATCGCGCCCTGCTCCTTTGCTTCGTCCACTGTCATTTCCTCTTCCACCACGTCAAGCCCCGCACCGATCGCTTCGTTGACGTATTCCTCCAGCTTGTCAAGCTCGTCGCGCTCCACCTTGCGGTCGAAGTTAAAGTCAAAACGCAGACGCTCCGCCGTAATGTTGGAACCCTTCTGCGTGATATCGTCGCTCAAAAGCTTCCGCAAAGCCGCATTCAGAAGGTGCGTTGCCGTGTGCAGCCGTGCCGTCTGCTCGCTTGTGTCCGCAAGGCCGCCGGAGAAGCGCTGCTCCGCGCCCGCGTGCGACAGCTCCTGATGATGCTCGAATGCTTTGTCAAAGCCGTCCTTGTCCACCTTAAAGCCGCGTTCATCCGCTAATTCCAGCGTAAACTCAATGGGAAACCCGAACGTGTCATACAGCCGGAACGCGCTCTTACCGTCGATCAAATCCCCCACCGCAAGACTCGCCGTCACCTTTTCAAATTCCTTCAGCCCCTGCACAATCGTTTTCTGGAAGCGTTCTTCCTCTTTTTCGATCTCCGCAAGTATCTTTGCCTCATTCTGATGCAGCTCATCATACGCGTGCGCATATTTGTCGATCACCACTTTGGATATCTTGGAAAGGTTTCCCTCCGCAATGCCCAGCTTGCCCGCAAAACGGATCGCGCGGCGCAGCAGCCTGCGCAGCACATAGCCCTGGTCGACATTTGACGGCGTGATGCCGCGCTCGTCGCCGATCATAAAGGTCGCGCAGCGGATGTGGTCAGCCACAATACGAAAAGCCTTTCTCGTTTCCTCGTCCGCACCCTCGTACTTGTTGCCTGAAAGCGCCTCGATTTTTGCAATGATGGGCGCAAACACGTCCGTCTCATATACGGATTTCTTGCCCTGCAAAATCGCGATCGTGCGGTCAAGCCCCATACCCGTATCCACATTTTTCTGTTCCAGCGGCACAAACGTCCCGTCCGCCTGCTTGTTATATTCCATAAATACGTCGTTCCATATCTCAAGGTATTTCCCGCAGTCACACGCCGGGCTGCAATCCGGCCCGCATGCAGGTTTGCCCGTATCGATGAACATTTCGCTGTCCGGTCCGCACGGCCCTGTGATGCCCGCCGGCCCCCACCAGTTGTGCTTCTTTTCAAGGAAAAAGATGTGGTCGTCGCTGACGCCCATCTCGCGCCACCTGTCGTATGCCTCCATGTCGCGCGGCGCGTCCTCGTCGCCTGCAAAACATGTAAAATAAAGCTTATCCTTTTCAATACCCAGCCATTCGTCGCTCGTCAAAAATTCATAGCTCCACGCGATCGCTTCCTTTTTGAAATAATCGCCCAGCGACCAGTTGCCCAGCATCTCAAAAAAGGTGCAGTGGCTTTCGTCGCCTACCTCGTCGATATCGCCCGTGCGTACGCATTTCTGCACGTCGGTCAGCCGTGTACCCGCCGGGTGCTTTTCACCCATCAGATACGGAACGAGCGGATGCATGCCCGCCGTCGTAAAAAGAACAGTAGGATCATTTTCGGGTATCAGCGATGCACTCCTGATGACCGCGTGTCCCTTGCTCTTGAAAAAATCCAAATACATCTGTCGTAATTCGTCACTTGTTAAGCACTTCATTTAAAAAACTCCTTCGTTGCCTGCTATTTACAAAGCACCAATATGGCGTTTGCTAATATATCCGCTATTTTTACAAGCGAATCGATTTCAATATATTCATCCGGCTGGTGCTCCGTGCCCACCTGCCCCGGGAACAGCGCGCCAAAAGCAACCGAATTAGGGAACGCGCGCGCATATGTTGCGCCGCCCATCGTGATGCAATAGGCTTTTTCGCCCGTCACTTCCTCATACGCCTGCTTGAGCCCCAAAACAAGGGGCGAATCCTCGCTCACATGGTGCGAGGGGCGCGAAAACGTTTCCTCGACTTCAAAGCCCGAAAGCTTCTCTTTTATCGTATGCAAGATACCATCCTTGTCGCTGTCCACAGGATAACGGATATCCACACCGATCGCAGGCCCGTCTTTTTCCGCCTTGCAATACCCGACATTCAAGGTAAGCGCGCCCGAAAAATCCTCCTGCGCAACGCCCAGCGTCGCGCCGCTCGTTTCTGTACCGATCGCTGCGGCAAGCTCATATACCGCATCGCTCCACACGTTTTTTTTCAGAGGCAGCGTATTTAGAAACTGTATCAGGTAATTAAGCGCATTTTTACCGTCCTCCGGCTTGGAACCGTGCGCCGAAGTGCCATGCGCCTGCAATATCATTCCGTTTTCTATCGATGCGGACGTGATCTTAACGGGCGAATCCTCGTTGAAAATATCGATCATAGCGCCAAGCGCCTTCGTATTCCCCTCAATTGTGCACTCCGCAAGCGCGGGCACAACGTTCACGCGCTCTCCCGCGTGCATATCCGTTAAGACGAGCGCGCCGCCCTGCTCATAGTCATACGCCGTGCGCCGAAGCGTTAAGTGCAGCAAACCTTTTTCAGCATTCACGATAGGAAATTCCGCGTCCGGCGAAATCGCCATCGTGGGTATCTCCCCGCCGTTTTTCGTATAAAAATCCATATCCGCCCAACCGCTTTCCTCGTCGCATCCAAAAATAATGCGCACGCGCTTGTTGAGGCTGATGCAGTTTTCCTTGATCGCCGACAGCGCAAACAGCGCCGCGATCGCAGGCCCTTTGTCGTCGATCGCACCACGGCCGTATACGCGGCCATCCTTCACAGTTCCTTCAAACGGGGGCACTGTCCATCCCTCGCCCGCCGGCACGACGTCCAGGTGCGTTACAATGGCAAGCATCTCGTCGCCGTCGCCATATTCCACGTATCCCAAATGGGAAAAGAAATTCACGCTGTCAAAATCCAGCCGTTCCCCAAGATTAAGCGTCCTGATCAGCGCGTCAAAAACGCCTTTGCCATAAGGCATGTTGCCTTGTGCTTCACCCTTTACGCTCGGGATGTTAAGGATCATCTTCAGAGCGTCTACCATCTCATTTTTACGCGGTGCGAGTGTAAATTCCAACATTTCTCATTTTCTCCTGACATTTATGCAAACGAATGCGTATATATTATAGCAGAAAATACACTTATAATACATACTTTTTTGTCCCTCTTACAGGAATGAGCCGCGTAAGCGGCGAACTATGTAAGTACAAAGAAATAAACATCCATTGGGGGAAAGACTTATTTCTGTACATGATGGGCATCGTGCCCGCCTCAAAAATCGTTTTCTGCAAAAAGGCCTCAGTGCATTCGAAGACCACGAAGCGCTCGAGCTCTTGCTTTTTTATGCCCTGCCGCGCCGCGATACCAACGCACTCGCGCACACGCTTCTCGAAAAATTCGGCAGTCTGGATCGCCTGCTGCATGCAGACTTAAAGGACGTTGCACGTATCGATGGCATCGGCGAGCAAAGCGCCATCCTGATCTCCCTTGTCGGCGGGCTCATGGCAAAGAGCTCCGCAAGCGGCATAAGCAAATCACCCAAACTAAAATCCATCGACAAGGCGATTCGTTACATCGAAACGCTTTTTAAGGGCAAAACAGAGGAATATTTTTACGTGGTGTGCCTAGACGCGCATTGCGCCGTGCTCCATACAGAGCTTCTGAGCCGCGGCATTGCGACCGAAGCCCCTGTTTACGTCCGCCATATCACGGAAAGTGTCGTGCGCACGGGTGCGAATAAAGTCATCGTTGCGCACAACCATCCGGGCGGCAGCTCGCAGCCAAGCAAGAAGGATATTGAGACAACGCAGCGCATTCTGCTTGCGATGGACGCGCTTGATATCGATATGCTCGATCATATCATTGTGGGCAAGGAAGATGCGTTCAGCCTCGCGGAAAAAATATTGCTGCGTGGCAATTATCCGGAAAAAGACGCGCGGCTTGCGCAGTATACAGACCGCGTCATGCAGGAACTTACACCACCACTCTAAGCTGGCTATTGCAAAACCTGCCGTTTCTGGGTATAATTCTTAAGAATGGTTTACGAAGCAAACGACCTTATTGGAGGAATCAATCATTATGGCAATTGAATATTTTCATATAAAAGAGCGGGACTTCGATCTCGTAGAGCAACTGATCCAGATCGAAAATTCATCCTATGACGCGGGCGGTCTTGATGTGTTCGACCTGATCGCGATGCTGCGGCACGCGCGTGTATACGTTGCCGTAGAATATGACGAAATTTTAGGCGCTGTCTACTTCATGCGCAATTTCGACAATCCGGATAAGGTTTTCCTGCACAGTATCAACATCATCGACCCGCAGACAAACCCCAACCTCGGTACGTCATTGTTAAACATTGCCTTTGCGGACATGAAGACGTTCGGCATCAAAATGGTGGAGGTCAATGTAGACCCTTCCAATTATCGCGCTTTAAAGATTTACCGCGAGCACCTTGGCTTCGTTGCGAGCGACAGCATGCAGAGCGAGATTTTGAACGGCGAAGAAATTTTGATGCTGCAAAAGGAGCTGTAAGCCGCTCAATCACAAGGTATTATGAGAACCGCATATGCGGTTCTTTTTTTGCTTTCAAAAACATTCTTGACATATACCAACCCTCGTTATATAGTTAATTACATGAGTAGTTAACCAATTATGTTAAAGGAGGATGAAATGAAGATCGATTTTGAAAGCGATACCCCTATTTACCTGCAGATATCCGCGCAGATCGAAGACTCCATCCTGTCCGGCGCGTTCGACGAAGAAACACAGGTTCCCTCCACTACAGAAATTTCCACGCTCTACCACATCAATCCCGCCACTGTCTTAAAGGGCATGACGCTCCTTGTCGACAGCGGTATCTTATACAAAAAACGAGGTGTCGGTATGTTTGTAACAAAAGGGGCCGCACAGGCCATCCGGAAAGAGAGACAGCAATCCTTTTATGAGGATTATGTTTTGAGTCTGCTCAGCGAAGCGGAAAAACTGGGCATCAGCCCTGACGAGCTGATCAGCATGATCACGAAAGGAGCAAAAAAATGATCGAACTGAAAAACGTGACCAAGCGATTCAAGGAAGTGACAGCACTTGAGAGAGTCAATGTTTCTTTCGAAAGCAACCATATCTACGGACTACTCGGGCGTAACGGCGCAGGAAAATCCACCCTGCTGAATCTTGTCACAAACCGCCTGTTCCCCACCGAAGGTTTTGTATGCGCGGACGACATGCCGGTCATAGATAATGACAAAGCGCTATCTCTCATTTCCTATATGGGCGAGGACACGCTCTATGATCCTTCCATAGCCGTGCGGCGTATCTTTGAATGGACAAAACTTTTTTATCCCTCCTTCGATATGGATTACGCCTACGGTCTGGCAAAGAAATTTTCGCTGGATCCAAAGAAAAAAATCGGCAAACTTTCAACAGGCTACCGCTCCATTGCCAAGCTTATCTTAACACTTGCATCGGGTGCTGCATACCTGCTGTTCGACGAGCCGGTGCTCGGCCTTGACGCAAACCATAGGCAGCTCTTTTATGATGAGCTTTTAAAGAGATATGCAGACTATCCCTGCACGGTCATCCTCTCCACACACCTGATCGAAGAAGTGGCAGGCATCATCGATCGCGTAGTCATCATCAAAGACGGCGGTATCCTGCTCGAGCGCGATACGGAGGATATCCAGAAAATGGGCTTCACCGTGTCCGGGCCAAGGGACGCGGTCGCCGCGTGGTGTGAGGACAAAAACATCCTCGGCACACAGGAATTGGGCGGATTGATGCTCGCTCACATCCTTGGTGAGCGTACGGATACCCCTCCTGTACTGACGGTCACACCGCTCGACCTCCAGCAGCTCTTTATCCACCTGACCAACTCCTAAGAAGGCGAGGGATCAACCCATGAAATTGAAACAAATGCTATTATGGCAATACAAAGCAAGCCGCTCGGCTTTCCTGACCTTTTACCTGATCGTAGCGGCAGTCACCATCGCAGGCTCCATCCTGTTTGCTTTCAATACGCAAATAGCCGACAGCGGGGTCAGTGTGGTAGGTGTTACCATCAACTCCGACAGCCCCACGATGGGGAACTTCAATATGGCGACATTGCCTATCGCCGTGATCTTCCTGTTCATATTCGGTCTCGCGAATTTTGGTGAAAACATTCGCGTCGCCCTTGCGAACGGCGTTTCGCGCCGCACACATTACATAAGCTTTCTGTCATTTTCCTTGATAAGCGCTGTCGTGACAGCGCTTCTGAGCATCCTGTTCGACGCGATCCCCTACTTCTTCGGGACGTCCGGCGCAAGCTCACAGTTTTCGGGCTCATTCATAGAGCGTACGCTGTTCTTCACGACCTTGTACCTGTTCGTCATCGCGCTCGGCTATTTCATTGCGGGTGCGTACTACCGGATGAACAACCCGGCAAGGGTGATCGTTTCCATCGGCGTACCCGCAGGCCTGATCTATTTTGCGGTCAATGTCACAAATGCACGGTCAGTGCTGACCGCCCAGCCCATGTCTTGGGAGGCGATCGCCGCATTCTTCGAACGCTTCGGGCAATGGATGACCCAGACCCTCAACGCCTCCCTGTTCTTCGCTATCATAGCAGCCTTGTTCCTCTTTTTGGGCTGGCTTGTCACACGCCGCGCACCCATCAAAGCGCCTGCGGTATAAAAACGGCATAAAAAAGAGGCTGCAGCATTGCAGCCTCTTTTGTTTTTCCTAAGAAATATAGTGCCGCACCCTGAAATGCGCGCCCACGTCCTGCGCGATCTTGCGGCACGTCTCGATGTCCTCCGGGCTGATCACGTCCACCACCGAAAGAGTAGTGTATATACCATATTTCACGCAGTCCCGCGCAAAATCGAGCATATAGTGGAACCCGTCCTCGCCATAGCGACTATGCACGACCGCTTCGTACTTGCGTGCGTCCGCCTCGTTCAAGCTGATAGACACCTCATCGATAAGTCCCGCAAGCTCCTGTGCGATATCCCTGCCATGGAAGGCGCTCGCATGCCCGTTTGTATTAAGCCGCGTATGCCCGCCATAATTCTTGACGTACGCCGCCACCTCTTTCAACTCGTCGATACGCATCGTCGGTTCGCCATAGCCGCAAAACACAACGTCCGTCTTGTCCTTTTCAAGCTGACTTATGATATCGCCTGCCGTCGGTTCCTCTTTGAGCCACAGGTTGTATCCGGCGACCCCGTCGCCTGTCCTGCGCAGGCAAAACTCACAGTCATTCGTGCATTTATTCGTCAAATTGATGTAATTAACATCGTCGATCTTATAAACATATGTATTCAATATTCGCTTCCATTCCACGCGCCACGCGCGTCCATTATTTGATCCCGAAGAGCCGCTTCCCGTTTTCTAAGGTGATCCTTACAACCTCTTCTACGGGCAGCTCCTTTACTTCCGCCATCTTTTCCGCCACATAACGTACATAGGCAGGCTCGTTGCGCTTCCCGCGCAGCGGCACCGGCGTCATATAAGGGCAATCCGTTTCAATCAGCAGCCGCTCCATCGGCACAGCCTGCGCCGCCTCGATCGTCTTGCGCGCGTTCTTAAAGGTAAGAGCCCCGCCAAAGGCGATGTAAAAGCCCATTTTCACAAGCTCCTCCGCTGTCTCGGCGCTACCGGAAAAACAGTGCAGCTCTCCACGCACACCCGGGTACTGCTTTAAGATCGTAAGCGTATCGAGCGTCGCTTCCCTGCTATGCACCACAATGGGAAGGTCAAGCTCCATCGCCAGCTCGATCTGCTCGGAGAACGCCCTTTTCTGCGTCTCCCGCGGCGAAAAATCATAATGATAATCCAGCCCGATCTCGCCGATCGCCACCACTTTTTCTTCCTTGCTCAAGGATCGCAGCACAAACTTTGCGGGTTCGTCCCACTCTGACGCGCTGTGCGGATGTACCCCCACCGCCGCATAGACGCTGTGGTGCTCCTTTGCAAGCGCCGCTGCACGGATGCTGTCGCCAATGTCAGGCGCATTCTCCACGACATATTCGATCCCCTGCTCCGTAAACCTTCCAATGAGCGTTTCTCTGTCCTCATCAAAATGCTCGCTCAAAAGATGTACATGTGTATCAAATAACTTCATTTCATTATCCAACGATCAACCCGTCCTCACTGTCTGCCGTCACAAGCGCGATGTCGGGGTTATCGCCCACGGCAAGGATCATACCCTCCGAAAGCGTACCGCGCAGCTTCGCCGGCTTTAAGTTGGCCACGATCACCACTGTTTTGCCGATCATCTCCTGTGCGCTGAAACTTTCGCGTATCCCCGAAACGATCGTCCGCTGCTCGCCGCCACATTTGACTGTCAGCTTAAGCAATTTATCAGACCCCTCCAGATTTTCGCAGTCGATGACCTTCGCGGTCTTTAACTGCACCTTTTTAAAATCGTCGATCGTGATCTGTGCTTCTTTTTCTGTCTTTTCTTCCTTTGGCTGCTCCTGTACCGCCGCCATCAGCGTATCCAGCTCCGCAAGCTCTTTGTCGATCTCGATGCGCGGGAAGATAGGCGCACCCTTTAAGACGTTGATACCTGTACAAAGGTTACCGTACGATAAAATACTGCACCAGCCGCAAAGCCCGTCATTTTTATTGATACCCAGTTGCTCACGCATCTTAACCGCCGTATCGGGCATCACGCTCTCGATCAGCACGGAAATAATACGCAGCCCCTCCGCCAGATGATACATCACGCTTGCAAGCCGCGGCTTTTGCTCCTCGTCCTTCGCAAGCGCCCACGGCATCGTAACGTCGATATACTTATTGAGCATACCCACATACTGCCACGCTTCGCCCAGCGCCTCAGACACCTTCCATTCACTCATCAGCGCCTCAAACTTCGCAGGCAGCTGTGCCGCAAAGTCGATCAGCTTCTGGTCTTCTTTTTCGATCTCTCCCGCCACGGGTATCTCCCCGCCGAAGTATTTATCTACCATCGCGACCGTACGCGACAGCAGGTTACCAAGATCATTCGCAAGGTCTGCGTTGATGCGTGATAAAAGCAGCTCGTTGGAAAACATCAGGTCGCTGCCAAGTGGTGCTTCGCGCATCAGAAAATAACGGATCGCGTCCACGCCGTACCGTCCGACCAACACGACCGGATCAACTACGTTGCCGCGGCTCTTGCTCATTTTCCCGCCCTGCAGCGTAAGCCAGCCGTGTCCATACACACGCTTAGGCAGCGGCAGGCCGAGCGCCATCAAGATCGTCGGCCATGTGATCGTATGGAACCGCACGATCTCTTTGCCCACCAAATGCAAATCTGCCGGCCAGTATTTCTGGAACATACAATCGTCGTCCGATAAGTAGCCGAGCGCCGAAATATAGTTGGAAAGCGCGTCGATCCACACATACATCACATGGTTTTTGTCAAAAGGGACAGGTATGCCCCATTTGAAGGACGAGCGCGATACGCACAGGTCTTCAAGCCCGGGCAGCAAAAAGTTGTTGAGCATCTCGTTTTTGCGCGATTCGGGCTGGATAAATTCCGGGTTGTCTTTGATATGCGCAATCAACCTGTCCGCATATTTTGACGCACGGAAGAAATAGCTTTCCTCCTTAACGCGCTGTACAGGCCGCCCGCAGTCCGGGCATTTACCATCCACAAGCTGCGTATCCGTCCAGAACGCCTCACACGGCGTACAATACCAGCTCTCATATTCGCTTTTATAAATATCGCCCTGATCATAGAGCTTCTGAAAAATTTTCTGCACGCATTCTTCATGGCGTTTGTCCGTGGTGCGGATAAAGTCATCGTTCGTGATGTTCATCAGCTCCCACAGTGCCTTGATCTGCGCCACGATGCCGTCCACATATTCCTTGGGGGACATCCCCTTTTCCATAGCGATTTTCTCGATCTTCTGACCGTGCTCGTCCGTCCCGGTCAGGAACATAACGTCATAGCCCGTCTGGCGCTTGAAGCGCGCGATCGAATCTGCCGCTGTCGTGCAGTACGCATGCCCGATGTGCAGCTTGTCACTTGGATAATAGATCGGCGTCGTAATGTAAAATTTTTCGCTCATACTTGTTTGTGCTCCTTTGTCTTCATACATAACTTACATTATATATTTTTATAGTCTGATTTTCAATAGCATGTCAAAAAAGCTTTTACTACGCGCTTTTTCATTGCGTACTACATCATATAGTACACATGTTTCTGCATAAAAAAACGCGGACGCGCCGCGCTTTCTTATTTCCTCCGGTTATCCTTTTATGATAACGCCTTCCTGATAGACCGGAACCACGTCGAACATATCTTCGCGCGTGCAGTATTCCAGGTCATCATAAAGCTTTAACTGCTTCAAATATTCAAAATGCGTGCTGCCCTCAAGCGCGGACAAAATATCATTGTTTGCGTCATGGTAAAGCTTTAGCGCAACCTTGCCCATGTCGTCCGTCTCCAGCGTCTCGTCGATCCGGAGCAGGCGGTCAATGATGCACCCCATCGCCAGTATATCATCCGTCGAAAATTTTCCCTTCGTACCCGCGCATACAAGCACGATATCACGATCCAGGCTGTACGCCTTCTGCGCGATAGCCTCCGCATTGATGAACGAACCGATCAGTATGTCCTCCGCCGAAGCCATAGATTTGATCGCCACGGTTCCGTTCGTCGTCGAAAAGATAATGATCTTGTCCTCAACAACGTCCTGACGAAATTCCAGCGGAGAATTGCCAAGGTCAAAACCACTCACCTTCTGTGCCGCGATCTCACCGCACAAAAGCACATTCCCTTCGGATATCTTTTTGATCGCCGCCGCTTCGTTCGCTTCATCTGTCGGCACGATCCTGTCACATCCGTTAGAGATCGCCGTGATGATCGTAGCGGACGCGCGCAGTGCGTCGATCATGACTGCCGTCCTATCCTGCAGCTCCTGCCGCGGCAGATCGCTGAATACTGCTGAACTGATTATTTTCATGTTACCCTCTCGTCATAAACATATGTGTTTTAGTATGATATATCACTTTACTACATTCCGTCCAAGAATTCAAGTAAAATCAATTTAATACATTAAATTTTCGGCTTTGTAAAGCTATTTCATAAACGGAAATTTCTTGATAAAACAGGCATTTTTTTACAGGCTTTCCTTCCCAAAAGCTCCATAACCTTACATTGACGAAAACTTGTTTATTTGTTAATATAAATTTGTTCGTTATAGGAGGGAAAACACCTGAAATCTACAGGAATCGTAAGGCCACTTGACTCTCTTGGAAGAGTCGTACTCCCCCTTGACCGGCGTCGTGTCTTAGGCTTCAATTGCAAAGACCCTGTCGAAATTTTCGTGGACGGCGACTATATTTTGCTCAAAAAATATCAGCCCGCCTGCATTTTCTGCGACAGTATGGAAGACGTAAAAGTCTACAAAGGACGGAACGTGTGCTCGCACTGCATCGAAGAAATGCAGGAACAGACAAAATAAGCCGCATTTTCCTATAAAGTCAGGAGAATCTGGTATGTTCTGTTTTTTGGAACGCCTAAAAGCGCCGCAACATGAGCTGCGGCGTCTTTTTTTGTCATTCCGAGCCCAAGGCTTTCCTTCAACGCACGCACGATATCTTCTTCCGTCGCTTCTGTTGCGCATGCCTGCGGGCCGATCACCAACACAACCTCACCCTTGATCGCTTGCCTTGCGCAAAACATGTCGAGTACTTCTTTTGCCGTGCCGCGCGCAACTTCTTCATATACCTTCGTCAGCTCCCGTGCAACGCACACCTGCGTGTCCTCGCCACACACCTCACAAATATCCTTCAACGTCTTTGTCACGCGGTTGGGGCTTTCATAAACGATACACGGCTTGCCTTCGCCCTGTATCTCCGCAAGCTCTTTTTTACGTGCCGCGGATTTGGTATTCAAAAATCCATAAAACGAAAATCTCGAACAATCCATCCCGCACAGCGTCACTGCCGTGATCGCCGCACAAGCGCCCGGCAGGCTTTCTATTTCGATGCCTTCTTCCGTACACCGCCTGATAAGCTCATAGCCCGGATCAGAGATCACCGGTGTTCCCGCGTCCGATACGAGCGCAATATGCTTTCCTTCTCGCAGCAGACCAAGCAGCTCGTCATAACGTGCCTCGTTGCTGTATTCATGGAAGCTGATCAGTCTTTTCTTGATTTCAAAGTGATTCAAAAGCTTCACCGTATGCCGCGTGTCCTCCGCCGCTACGATGTCTGCCGCTTCAAGCGTCTGGAGTGCGCGCAATGTGATATCGCCTAAGTTACCGATCGGCGTTGCAACAATGGATAGCTTTCCGTCCATATTTATTCTTCCCCGTTCCTGTGATAAATCTTTTTGACCTCCACCGTTTCACTCCCGTCGGCTTCGTGCACGATAAGCGGTGGCAGCACCTTAAGCGCGGGTCTGCCATCCTTTGTCGCACTGATCAACACGCACGCCGGCTCGCTTTTCAGACTGCTGTGTATCAGCCGCATTTCCTTTGGCTCCAGCCTGCATGAACGCAGCGTTTCAAAAAGCTCTACCAAGCGCGACACGCGGTGTATCATACAAAACTTTCCGCCCGAGCGAAGCAGCTTCTGTGCTGCCTTACATATTTCTTCCCATGTGATCTTCGTTTCGAACCGTGCGGTCTGGTGGCTTTCGTCCATGCTCGGGATCGCCGCCGTTGCCTTATCGTATGGCGGATTCACGACCACCATGTCATACTCGCTTCCAAGCAAACGGTACGCATCCCTTATGTCCCCCTGCACGATTCGGATATATTCACAAAGTCCGTTGAGCTCCACGCTCCGCTGCGCGTTCACCGCCAGTTTTTCCTGTATCTCGATGGCGTCGACCGTAATGTCTCGCTGCCTGCCGTACAAAAGCAGCGGCAGTATGCCCGTACCTGTGCCAAGATCGGCAATACGCGCACCCTTTTTGGGCGAAGCAAAATCCGCCAGCAGCACCGCGTCCGTGCCAAAACAAAAAAGCTCGCTGTTCTGTATGATCCGAAGCCCTTTTAACTGTAAATCGTCGATTCGTTCCATGCGCTTATTATACCATAACAGTTGTGCTAACCGCCAGTCGACGCGCTCCGTACGTAGGAATCGCATGTCACAAAAAAAGAAACCTGTTTTTCAACAGGTTTCTTTTAAAACTCGTCTTTGACCTCGATTATCCTTCGGAAATCGCGTCAACCGGGCATGTGGAAGCACATGCTCCGCAATCGATGCATGTATCCGCGTCGATCACATAGCGTTCGCCGCCATCAGAAATCGCATCAACCGGGCAATCCGCTGCGCAAGCGCCGCAGGAAATGCAGCCTTCAGAAATTTTATATGCCATGTTCGCTCACCTCCATAATTATTACATTCTTATTCTAACATTTCATCGCAAAAAAGCAACCCTTTTTTAGTCTTTTAAAAGGTTTTTGATTTCTTCATCAGAAGCGGCCTCTTCTTCCGCCGGAGCCGGTGCGCCCGGACGCTTGTTCCGGTTCACTTTGATGTCCGCAAGGTCGTATTCCCTGATCTCGAACGTACCGTCAGGCAATATACGTTTTGCACGTATTTTCTCGGTCAGCGCGTTCGTGTCGATCACGCACGCTTCCCCGTCGCACGTCATAACAATCGCACCCACGCGCGGCAGCTTCTTGCGCATCTGGTGATAATGCTCCTGCTCATAATTCAGGCAGCACATCAGCCGTCCGCACAGTCCACTAATCTTGGTCGGAGAAAGCGACAGGTTCTGGTCCTTTGCCATTTTAATAGACACCGGCTGGAAATCCCCCAGAAAAGCGCTGCAGCAGCACGGCCGTCCGCACGGCCCCAGTCCGCCGATCTTTTTAGCCTCGTCGCGTACGCCGATCTGCCGAAGCTCGATGCGCGTTTTAAAAACAGACGCCAGTTCCTTCACCAGCTCCCGGAAATCAACGCGTCCCTCCGCCGTGAAATAAAAGATGATCTTTCCGCCATCAAACGTATATTCCACGTCGATCAGCTTCATATCCATCTTGTGTTTGCCTATCTTCTCTGTACAGATATCAAAGGCTTCTTTTTGCCTTTTCTTGTTCTTCTCAAGCTTCTTGAAATCCTTTTCGTCCGCTTTTTTGACTACCTTTTTCAGCGGCTTCACGATCTCCTTTTCCGTCATTTCGCGCGGAGCCAGCACCACTTCGCCAAATTCGACGCCGCGTACCGTTTCCACCACAACTTTATCGCCCATTTCTATCTCAAGGTTGCCGGGATCAAAATAATATATCTTTCCGACTTCGGAGAATCGCACTCCTATTACTGAACTCATAAAATTACCTCCAATATATGAAAAAGCATGCTCTCCAGCGCGAGCTTCGTATTGAGCCCCGCGCATTGGGCGCGCTTTACCACGCAATCGTAAATTTTTTCCTGCGTATTGACGAGGACATAATCCCGAAGCCGCGCATGCTGTGCGATCTCCGCAAGCTTGTCCTGATTGACGATATGCCCCGCCTCCCCGGTATACTTATAGGTCAGCACATCTGCGATATAGCGAAGCGCTACATCAAGACATAACGATATCGCCGCCTCGTGCTTCAAAAAGAGTGCAAGCGTCGCACTTGTCGCCATATTTTTCGCCGTCCACAGACGGTTTAGTGCCAATATCATATCGTCGCGCACATCAAAAAAATCATCCTGCAAAAACACAAGCGCCAGATGGTAATCCCCGCCTGCCGCGTCCGATAACACGCGCGCCTTCAAAGTCGGCAGTTTTTGCTCTTCTCTGAGCTTTTCCTCCGCCTCTTCCTTCGATAACGACGTCTTTAAAATTATACACCGCGACAGTATGGTAGGCAATATGTTTTTGACATTTTGCGCCCCCATCACAAACACAGTGTTTGCCGGTGGTTCCTCCACTACCTTCAGCAGCGCGTTTTGTGCCTGCGGTGTCATAGCGTCTGCTTGCGCGATCACCACCGCCTTATAGCCGCCCTCATAGGCCTTGTTGGCCACCTCCGCTGGAACAGAACGCACATCGTCTATCTTGATGCTGCCTTTTGATTCGATACGGATCACATCCACATGGTTTTTATGCGCATATTTCAAGCAGCCAGGACACTTGCCGCACGCGCTTCGCGTCTCACAGTATACGTGCATCAAAAAATCGTCGATCTCTTTTTGCGTCGTTTCCGCTGATGCCCCGGCGATCAGGTACGCCCCCGCGATCTTTCCTGTTTTGATTGCGTTTTCAAATACTTCGTTCATATAGAGAAGCCGCGTTCTGCAAGAATTTCGTCCATCTTCGCCTGCACGATCTCCTGCGTCTCGAATTTATTGCCCGACGCATCGATACGGATGATCCGCTCAGGGTACATCTCCGAAAGCTTCACAAAGCCGTTGTAAAGTAGGATATAAAACTCCTCCTCCTGCGTTTCCAACCTGTCGTGCACGCGTTTTTTGCTCATACGCTCAAACGCCAGATGCGGCGGAAAGTCGAGGAAAAATGTCTTGTCCGGCATGCGGTCACCCATCGCAAAACAGTTGATATCCATGATCTTTTCGATCCCAAGTCCGCGTCCCACACCCTGATATGCAAGCGACGAATCGATAAAACGATCACACAAAACAATTTTGCCGCCATCCACAGCAGGGTTGATCACCTCTCCCACGTGCTGTGCGCGCGCCGCCGCATACAACAGCGCCTCCGTACGGTCGCACATCTCTTTATTTTCGATGTCCAGCACCAGATCGCGTATCTTCTCCGCGATATTGCAGCCGCCCGGTTCGCGCGTCAATACCGGCGCGAGTCCTTTTTCCGCCAGATATTCAGATAAAAAACGCATCTGTGTGCTCTTTCCGCACCCGTCCACGCCCTCGAACGTAATAAACAAACCCTTCAAATCGTCTTTTCTGCCTTTCTTTGCGTACTTATTCTTATCACAGGCACGCGACTTCGATACCGCCATCCATGCCAAAAAGCTGATAACCGCTGTATTTCAAGCGGTTTAAATAATCGATCATTTGTTTCGTGATCTCCATGCCCGGCACGATCACAGGCACGCCCGGCGGGTATGCCCCCACGCTCGACGCTGCGATATAGCCAACGCTTTCCTCCGGTTCGATCCTTCTGCGCTGAGCAAAAACCGCCTCGCCGATCCGCACAGACAACTGTACGCCGAACACTGCCGCTAGGTCGTCCGCTGTCATCGTATCGCGTATATTATAATTGGAACCCTTGATGTTTTTCAATACCATTTTCAGGAGATCGAAATCCTCCACGCCATCCGCAACCGTACAAATCAACACAATGTTAAAAATATCCGCCGCTTCTACCTCGACCCTGTTCTGGTGCAGCAGCCGCGCCGCCGTAAAACCGCTCACGCCCCTGTCTGTCACGTCGATCACCAGCTTTAGTACGTCCCGGTCATATGCGCCCGTATTGCGTGGTACGTCCTGCAAAATGCAGCGATATCCGCCTAGCGCTTCAATGCGCCGCATATTGTCCTCCACCAGATTGATCGTCATTGCTAACGCTGTTTTTCCGTGCTCGCGCATATATCCGAGCGCATAGTCGCTCGATCCTAAAAGCACGTACGACGGGCTTGTGGTCTGCAGCATATTCAATCTGGACTGCACCACATCGTGCTCAATCTTTGCGTTCTCGCCTACGCACAGCACAGCGCATTGGTTCATCGCCTTCAACGTTTTATGCAGGCTCGTCACCCAGATGTCGCATCCCGCCGCCGCGGGAGAAACAGGCAGCAGAGTAGAAAAATCAAAAGCAGCCGCATGCGCCGCGTCGCAGATCACCTGCATACCCGCGTCATGGGCGATCGCGCATATCCGGTTCAAATCCACACACATCCCGTAATAGTTCGGATACGTCAGATAGACCGCCTTCGCGTCCGGATGCGCTTCGACCGCGTGTCTGATATCTTCCACACTCACCACGCACGGCAGTTGTGTCTCCTGCGCGGACGGGTGTACAAACACCGGCACAGCGCCCACAAGCGCAAAGGCATTCACCACGCTCAAATGGAAATCCCTCGCCACGATCACCTTGTCCCCCGGCGCAAGCACGCTGAGCACAGCGGCATGGATACCGCCCGAGCTCCCGTTTACAAGAAAAAAGCTTTCCCGCGCGCCGATGGACTTTGCATGCAGTTCCTGCGCCTTTGCGATCGCGCCCTGCGGCATATAAAGGTTATCCGCGCCCGGTATTTCCGTAATATCATAGCAGTTGACCTCAGACGGCAAAAAGCCGGGTTTTCCCTTGTGCCCCGGCATACAGAAACGCGATCCGGATGTTTGCGCGATCTCGTGCAGCATATCCACGATGGGCGTATTCATTGCTCACCCTCCAGTCTGCTTTTCAGTTCCTCCGTCGGGCTTAAAAGCACGGCGGAATCGCCTAAATCAAGCACAAACGCGTCGCGCTTTTTGTGAAATGTAAACTTACGCTGCTTCTTTCCCGCAATTCTTTCTTTCATGACCGCGTACGATCCCATACCCGCAATATCGCGGACAGGCACAGAAAAAAGCTCTTTTTCCCGCGCGCCTACCTTGCGCCCAAAATATATCTTACCCTTTTGTACGACGTATACATAATCCGTCATCTGGTATTTGATCAGGAAAAAGCCCAGCACAACGACCGCACCATACAACACGAATTGCGGCCAGCTGATGCCCAGCCAAAAACGCAGGAACGCAACGACGAACATGCCGAAAAAGAGGATCGCCACAATCGCAAGCGTCCACAATAACCCCTTTAACGTGCCCACTTTTTCGTGCTTGTGTTCTTCCCTGAATTCCACTGTTTTCGCTTCGCTCCTTATCTATTCATCATATCAAAAAACAGACCTTTTCGCAACTTCATCCACACCCGTTTTCCCCGCCGATGCGCCGAATCACGTCTCTTGGCAACTTGGCGCTGAGTACGATGTGCTGCGGCTCATATTCCAGTGTAATATCCTTGCCGTGCTTGTTTACAAGCGCAAGCAGGTCGCCACGTTCATAGCCGATCTTTCCACAAAAGCTGTATAGCTCCGGCTGCAAAAGCAAAGCAGTGCGCGCCAGAAGCTCGTCCATCCCTTCGCCCGTACGCGCAGAAACATACACCGTATTCTCGTCATTGGGAGGGATATCTCCTTGCATCTTATCTATTTTGTTCATGACAACGATGCGCGGCTTGTCGTCCGCCTCCAAGGAACGCAGCACCTCGTCCACCACTTCCATCTGTGCATGTGCATCCGGGTTAGAAGCGTCCGTCACGCACAAAAGCACATCCGCGTTCTTCGCTTCCTCCAAAGTGGATCGAAAGGCGCTTACCAGATCATGCGGCAGTTTTTCGATGAAGCCCACCGTATCCGTGAACACGACCTCCCCCACCTCGCTCAAACCGACTTTGCGCGTGACCGGGTCAAGCGTCGCAAACAGCTTATCCTCCGCAAGCACACCCGCGTTTGTCAGATAATTTAAGATGCTTGATTTCCCTGCATTGGTATAGCCCACAAGGGCGACCTCCGCCACATCCTTCTCCTTGCGCGCGTTCCGCCGCAGGCTCCTCTGCTCCCTGATCTTTTCCGTTTCGCCTGTCAACTCAAAGATGCGCCTGCGAATACGCCGCCTGTCCACCTCGATCTTCTTTTCGCCCGGGCCGCGCGTTCCGATCCCGCCGCCTAAGCGGGATAACGCCGTTCCTTCGCCCTGCAAACGCGGCAGCGCATACTTTAGCTGCGCAAGCTCCACCTGCAGGCTGCCCTCGCGCGTACGTGCATGCTTGGCAAAAATGTCTAAGATCAGCATCGTACGGTCAACCACCTTCAAGCCCAGTGTTTCTTCCAGATTTCTTGTTTCAAGCGGGGTCAGCTCGTCGTTCACGATCACCGTGTCAACGTCCATCGCCGCGACCGCAAGGGACAGCTCCCGCGCCTTGCCTTTTCCAATATAATACGCATGGTCACGGTCACGCTGCTGCGTCTCACTTGCCACAATGTCCGCACCCGCCGTAAGCGCCAGCCGCCGCAGTTCCTCCATGCTCGCGTCCGAAGCGTTGAGCCCCAAAAGCATCACACGCTCCGTTTCTTCGCCTGTTTCCTTAAGCGCGATCAGCGCGCTGACACGCTGTGTTGCTATACCGATCTCGTTCATCAGCGCGCGCTGCGGTATCCGTCCCGGACGGAACGGTCCCGCAATCGCTACCTCGTCAAGCTTGTCGCCAATAAAACCAACGGTCATCGCCGTCGCTTTTCCTTCTTTCACTGAAATTGCCGCCATCGCGTCAAATTTTGAAGATTTCAAAGACCCGATGTCCACGTCCGAGAGCATCGCGCTGCCGTTCGGGTGCGTGTGCAGAGCGCGTATACCGCTCAAACCCAAAAAGCTGCGCCGTTCGCGCATATAGGGCATTTGTACGCTGTCGCTGTCGCCGATGGAAACATCCATCACCCTGCCGTTGCGCGACAAAAAGACGGATATCTCTTTGCCCAGCTCCTGCGTAAACCGTGCCATATCACGGAGCAGTTCTTCAGACACAAACTCCTGCGGCGTCATTTTATGCTCATACAGCTGTTCCATTTCTTTGAGAACGCTGTTCCTGATTCCCTGTTTGTTGCCGTTTATTTCCATACTGGCATTATAACAGAATTCGGAAAAATATTCGATATGAAAACAGCGGCACAGGATCGTTCCCCGCACCGCCGCACTATTTCTTTTTTAATTACCGCTTTCTTCAAGCGCTTCCCTTTGTGCCACCGTTCCCCAAGGCCGCCGCAAAGGCAAACAACGAATCCGCCAGCAGCGCAAGGTCCTCCCTGCTGGTAAGTCTGGCGATCTCAAAGGGTACCGCCGCCTTGTTGGTGGAAAAAATCGCGCTCACGCCTTGTTCATAGGCGCGTTCATAGTGCCTGCCAATGTCCCCGACCAGCGCGACAACAGGTACGCCGCACGCCTTCGCCCTTCTTGCAATACCGATCACGACCTTGCCCTCCATGCTTTGTCCGTCAAGCATGCCTTCGCCGGTGATCACCATATCCGCATCCTTGATCTTTTGTTCAAAGCCTACCGTATCGAGCATCAAGTCGATGCCGGACACGATCTTCGCATCAAAAAAAGCCAGCAGCGGCAGCGCAAGACCTCCCGCTGCGCCCGTCCCTTTTATCTGTGACAGGTCGTCGCCCGTTTGGTCACGGATCACGCCCGCGAGCCGTTTCAGTATCCCGTCTGCCTCCACGATCTGCGCTTCGTCTGCGCCCTTTTGCCTGCCAAACACATGCGCCGCGCCCATTTCCCCACACAACACGTTTTGCACGTCGCTTGCGATCAAGAACTTCACACCACGCAGGCTTTCGCTGACGCGCGTCGTGTCGATCGTATGCAGCCTTCTGAGTCCATTTGGCGTAAGCGGTAATTCCCTGCCGTCTTCGTCAAGGAACAACACGCCCATCGCGCCCGCCATGCCGACGCCACCATCCATCGTCGCACTGCCTCCAATGCCAAGAACGATCTTGCCACAACCTTTTTCCACCGCATCCATGATCAGCTGTCCCGTGCCGTACGTGGTCGCGTCCATCGGCTGTTTTGGCTCACTCGCCAGCATAATGCCGCTTGCCGCAGCCATCTCGATCACGGCCGTCTTTTTGTCCGGCAATATTCCGTAAAAGGCATGCTCCCGCGTAGCGTTTGGCCCCGTCACTTTGACGTCCACCTTCTGTCCGCCGCTGCTTTTTAAATACGCATCCACCATGCCCTCGCCGCCGTCGGCAATGGGCATCTTTATGACAGTCGCAGCCGGCATACTTTTGTGTATGCTCTGCTCCACGATGTCGCATATTTCTGCCGAATCGATCGTCCCCTTAAAAGAATCAGGCGCAATTACAAACTTCATGTATCTTCCCCTTTTAACGTTCTGCCTCTTTTAACTGCCGCATCAAAAGGATGCTTTCCGAAACATTGTCCGTACGGTTGCAATCCTCCCATTCCGTCCAAGTATATTCTATCCCCACAAACCCCTGATATCCAGTCTTTTTCATTTCTCTCATGACCGCGTCATAATCGATCGTATTTTCCGCACGCACCGTCTGCAGCTTGCCCTTTGCCGCACCACGCGCGTGGAAGTGCGATGCGTACGGCATAAGCGGCTGTATCTGCTCATCTGTAATGCCCATCCTGACAAAGTGCGTATAGTCAAGCGTCAGTGTAAGTCCGTCCACATCCGCAATGAGTCTCGCCGTCTTTTCGGGCGTATCTACGATTCCCCCAATATGCGCCTCAATGCCAAACGCGATCCCCGCACGCCTTGCCTCGCCGACACGCCATAGCAACTCCTCTGTTGCACGCGCATAGGATTGCTCATAAGCTTCCTGTGCAAAATGCACGCCCGGCAGGCATGTGATATGTCCACTATGCGCGGCAAGCGCATAGTCAAGGAACTTGCTGAACTGTTCACGTTCTTCCTTACGTACCAAATCGTCCGGATGATTGATTGCCCGTACCGAAAAATCAAGGTCGCTTTGCAAAAACACATCCGCAACAGCTATCCCCGCGTCCTGCACGCTTTGTTTGAGCTTCTCACCGCTTGTCGACGGGTCTTTCAGCTCATCAGACGGCTGCAAATGTGACCGATCCTGAAACAATCCGATATCCACGCCATCAAAACCGAGCAACCGGATCAATTCCAAAACATTTTGGTGCTCGAGCAAAGGAAATGTAAAATCCGCACACGCATACCGATAGCCCATTATTTTTCTCCTTTTTCATTTTTTTCCGCTTCCAGCTTGCACTTGTCGCATTTGTACCCACAGTATTCAGCGGGACAATAGCATACTCCATCCTCAAATGCCAGCCTCATCCCGCAAACGGGGCAAATTACGCTGCATTCCGGTTTTCTTTTCATCATCGTGTTTTCCTCCGGTATTTTACCGTCCCGATACGGCTATGCCGCTATCCCACAGCGGAACAACGGCATGACGCTCTTAAAGTTGGTTGTATGATGCTAGATATGAATTGGTTCCCCGTTTGCAATATGCGCGGCTTCCATGATCGCCTCGCTGACCGTCGGGTGCGGGTGCACCACTTTGGCCATTTCTTCCACTGTCATTTCCATTTGCAGGTAACCGACAATGCCCCAGACCATTTCCGTCACATGGATGCCCGTCATATGAACGCCCAAAAGCTGCCCGTATTTTTTGTCATATACCAACTTCACAAATCCGGCATCGTCGCCATAAGAGACCGCCTTACCGTTCGCGCTCAAGGGGAATACCGCTGTTTTCACATCGTACCCCTGCTCCTTTGCCTTTGTTTCGGTAAGACCCGCGCTTGCGACCTCTGGTACCGTATATGTACACTTGGGAATATTATCATAATCGAGCGTCTGTACGTCTTTACCGCAGATGCCGTCTACCACACACATGCCCTGTGCGCTTGCCGTGTGCGCGAGCGCCAGCTTGCCTGTCACATCGCCGATCGCGTAAACCCCATCGACATTCGTGCGCATGCGGCTGTCCACTTCGACGCATCCCCGCCGGTCAAGCTGAAAGCCAAACGCCTTCAGATTCAGCTCCTCCGTGTTGGGACGAACGCCCGTCGCCGCCAAAACCATCTCGCTTTCGATGCAAAACGTCTTGCCGTCCTTTTCAAAATTCGCCGTAACTTTCTTGCCGTCGTTTTTGACGCTCACCAGCTTGGTGCCCACATGCACGTCAAAGCCCTTTTTCGTAAATTCCTTGTGTACCAACGCAGATATCTCCTCGTCCTCGCCCGGCAAAACGCGGGGCAGCATCTCCACGATGTGCACCTGCGCGCCGTACGAACGGAACACCGTCGCAAACTCCATACCAATCGCGCCCGCGCCAATAATCATGATGCTTTTGGGCGCTTTCGTCAGCTGCAATGCCTTTTTGGAATCGAGCACATTGGCCTTAGAATAGTCGAGCATTGGAAGCGCAAAGGGCTTGCTGCCCGTTGCAATGATGATATTTTTTGCGCCCAGCTTCTCGCCGCCCGCAAGCGTCAGCTCTTTTTTACCTGTAAACCTGGCACTGTCCCGATACACCTTGATGCTGTTCTTTTTCATCAGGTATTCGATGCCCTTTACGAGCCGCGCACTCACCTCACGGCTGCGCTTTTGCGCCGCTGCATAGTCTGCTTTGATATCCCCAACGCAAAAGCCAAACTTCTCGCCTTCCGATAGATCGCGCACCACTTCCGCGTTACGCAACAGGGATTTCGTGGGGATACAGCCCCAGTTGAGGCACACGCCGCCCAGATTTTCTTTTTCCACGATTGCCGTTTTTTTGCCCGCGAGCGCCGCCTTGATCGCCGCGACATAGCCGCCCGGGCCGCCGCCGATCACTATCACGTCATAATTCGTCATTTCTTATTCTCCATTATATCAGCAATTCAGGCATTTCCACCAATTCTTTCAGGTCACGCAGGAATTTCGCCGCTGGTGCGCCATCCACGATCCTGTGGTCGAATACCAGCGTCATCTGGAAGGTGGTCGTAAGCTTGGGCTGGTCGTTTTCATCCGGCACAAAAACTTTTTTCAACGCACCCACGCCGAGGATGCAGCATTCCGGCGGGTTGATGATGGGCGCAAATTCCTCCACACCAAACATACCAAGGTTCGTGATCGTAAACGTGCCGCCGGACATCGCGTCCGTGCCGAGGCGCGCGTTCTGCGCGTCCGCCACCATGCCTGCAAGCTCGTCCGCTACCTCCACAAGGCTCTTTTTGTCAGCGTTTTTGACGACCGGAACCATCAGCCCCCTGTCCGTATCCACCGCCACGCCAACATTGACGTCACGCTTGACGAGATAGTTGTCCCCCTCAAGGATCGTATTGATGTTACGGTGCACGCTAAGCGCCTTTGCCGCAAGCCTTGCTAAGATCGCGTCCATGCTGATTTTGATCCCTTTTTCCTTGTATTTGCTGCGCAGCGCAAGAAGCGCCGTCGCGTCCGCCGTGGTGTTGAGTCCCACGCACGGTTTTTCGAGTGTGCTTTTGGTCATGCGCTCCGCGATCGTCCTGCGTATCCCGCTCATAGGGATCACTTCTAAATTCTCCCCCGCAGACGGGGCACTCGCTGCCCCGCCGCTCTTTATAAACCGCAGTACGTCATTTTTCACGATACGCGCACCCGGCGTCTCCGGCGGGACGACATGGAAATCGATCCCGTTTTCCAGCGCCATTTTTTTTGCCAGCGGAGATATCCTCACCCGGCCGCCTGCTGTCTGTACAGCAGGTACTGCCGCAGGGACGGGTTTCGTCTCGACTGCAACTGCCGCCTTTTCTTCCGGCGCTGCCGCAGGGGCAGCCTGTGCTTCTTCCGTATATGTTTCTCCTTCGTCCACGAGCACCATAATATCGTAGTTGCATTCCACTGTCTCGCCTTCGGAAGCAAGCAGCTTTGCAACGATTCCGGATTCCGTCGCATATATCTCCTGGGTGGACTTATCCGTTTCTGCTTCTATGATCGCGTCGCCGTCGGCAACCTTGTCCCCGACCTTCACCAGCCACTTTGCGATCACGGCTTCCGTCATATTCACGCCTATCTTAGGCAAAGCCATTTTTCTCGCCATTCTCTTACCCTCTCACTATTTGTTGTTAAGCACCGCGTACACCGCATCCTTGATTTTCTGCTCCCCGGGGATGCACAATTCCTCTAGCCCTTTGTTGTACGGCGTGGGGACATTCAGTGCGCCAACGCGCACCGGCGGCGCGTCCAGCAGGTCAAAGCCGCGGTCGATGATCTCCGCCACGATGTCGCCCGCCATACCGCCGCGCAGGTTTGCCTCTTGGCAGACCACCACACGGTTTGTTTTGGCGATGGAATTCATTACAGTGTCATAATCTAAGGGCAGCAGGGAAATCAGGTCTATCACCTCGCAGGATATTCCCTCTTTTTCCAGCTCCGCGGCAACTGTCTTTGCCTTTAGCGCCATCATAGAATAGGCCACGATCGTTACGTCACTTCCCTCACGGCGTACCGCCGCCTTGCCAAACGGAACTGTAAAGTTTTCACCTTCTTCGCCGTCCGGCACCTCCCCCTTCACCTGATAGCTTCTCTTGTGTTCAAAGAAGATGACCGGGTTGTCGTCACGGATCGCCGTTTTCATCATCCCTTTTCTCTCGTACGGTTCGATGGGCGCGACCACCTGAAAGCCCGGCCCATGGTTGACCCACGCCTCAAACGACTGGGAATGCTGCGCGGCAATGCCGCCGCCCGAGCCAAATGGCGCGCGTATCACAAGAGGCATATGCACCTTGCCGCCAAACATGTAACGCATCTTCGCCGCCATATTCACAAGCTGATCCATGCCAAGCGTGATCCAGTCCGAATACAGTACCTCTACCACCGGGCGAAGCCCTGTCGCTGCAGCACCTACGCCCGCACCCACAAATGCAGGTTCAGATATAGGTGTATCGATCACGCGGTCTTTTCCATACATGTTCATCAAATCGAGCGTGATCCCAAACGGGCCGCCGCGCACACCAATGTCGCAGCCAAGCATCACAATCGTAGGATCAATTTTCATTTCTTCCTTAAAGGCGTCGTTAAGCGCCTGTCTTACTGTTATTACAGCCATTTTACAGTCTCCTCCACACTCTTAATAAATGATTTCGCCGTCCGCGTAGATATCATCATACAGCGTATCTAACGGCGGTTCCGTGCATTCGTTCTGCGCATAATCGATCGCGTCCGTGATCTCGTCGATCGCGCCCTGCGCTATCGCATCCACTTCCTTCTCAGAAAGAAGCCCACTCGAAACGAAGTATTCCTTCATCCGCTTTACCGGTTCATATTCCCAGAACACCTGCGCCGAATCAAGATCGCGGTACCACTGATCGTCTGCAACAAAATGTCCAAGCAAACGGATGAACCGCGCTTCAATAAGTGTGGGGCCGCCGCCCTCCCGTGCTTTTTTCACGGCTTTTTTCACGGCTTTATATACTTCAAACACATTGAATCCGTCGATCTGCACGCCCTCTATCCCATAACCGATCGCACGCTTGTAGAGGTCTGTTTCCTTTGCTACCCAGCCGAGCTCCGTCGCGATCGCGTACTGGTTGTTCTCGATCAGGAAAATCGCCGGAAGGTTCCATGCCGCCGCCATATTGATGGATTCGTGCCACACGCCCTGGTTTGTGCCGCCGTCGCCGTGGAAGCAAATGGTCACGCGGTTGTTCTTTAACACATTGGCCGAGATCGCGCTGCCAAGGGCAATGGGCATGCCACTACCCACGATGCCTGTTGCGCCGAGCATACCGATGTCCACATCCGCGATGTGCATCGATCCGCCTTTGCCGCGGTTGAGCCCTTCATATTTCCCGTGCAGCTCCGCCATCATCGCGCGCACGTCTCCGCCCTTTGCGATGGTATGTCCATGCCCCCTGTGTGTGGAGGTGATGAAGTCTTCCTTCGTCAGGTTGGCGCACGCACCGACCGCGATCGCTTCCGCACCTACATATGAATGCGCAAGGCCATAGATTTCGTTCTTCATCCACAGCGTGCGTACCTGGGAATCGAACTCCCGGATCAGGCACATCGTACGAAACATTTCTTTTTGTTCGTCAAGCGACAAGCCTTCGGGTGCTTTTAATTCTGTCAGCGCCGGTAGAGCCTTTTTCACAAATTCCTTCGTCTTCTTATCCATTGATCATTACCTCTCTGTTATCGTTCATTTCTTTTCGTGTTATCTTCTTACTTCCACGCCCGCAAGCCTCTCGTAATGGCGAATGATCGCGTCGTGGTCGTTTGTATGCATACCTGCTACCTTAAGCCCCTGCATGATCTCCATCACCTCCGCTGTGAGCGGAATGGGCGAATTTACGGAATGCGCACAATCAAGCGCGTTCTGCAAGTCCTTGATGTGCAGCTCAATGCGGAAGCCCGGGTTGAAATTCCCTTCGAGTACCATCGGCATTTTTGCGTCCAGCACCGTGCTGCCCGCAAGGCCACCCCGGATCGCCTGGTAAACCTTTTCCGGGTCAACACCGCTCTTTTTTGCAAGTACCATCGCCTCACTCATGGCTGCGATATTGAGGGCAACAATGATCTGGTTCGCAAGCTTGGTCACGTTTCCGCTTCCTACGTCCCCCACCAGCACCGCCGAGCTGCCCATTTTCAGCAAGATATCCTCAACCGTTGCAAATGCGTCCGCGTCGCCGCCCACCATGATAGCGAGCGTCCCTGCCACTGCCTTGGGCTCGCCGCCCGATACGGGTGCGTCCAAGAATTTAACGCCCTTCTTTTCACATGCCGCCGCAACCTCCTGCGAAGCAATGGGCGAAATAGAACTCATGTCAACAACGATCGTGCCCGCCTTTGCACAGCCAAGTACGCCGCCTTCTTCAAGCATTACCGTCTTTACCTGCGGTGAATTGGGAAGCATCGTAATAACAACTTCTGCGCCATTTACTGCGTCTTCGATGGAGGCTGCCGCCCGCGCACCGCATTGTGCGACCTCAGCCACCGACTCGCCCACCACGTCGTAAACAGCAAGCTCATAGCCCGCCTTGATCAAGTTTTTTGCCATAGGCTTTCCCATAATGCCCAGACCGATAAAACCAATTTTTTCCATAACGCTTTGCTCCTTTATTGTTTTGCTGAGTATTCAAACGTCTCGCCTGGATCCATAATGACCGGGATCGGCGCGCCATGCCCGTTTTTGTCCTTCATCAGGTTCAGCAACTCCTCGAATTCCTTCACATCTTTGTTGTCCTTGTTTGTATAGTGACACGCGACCGCATATTCAAGTCCAAGCCACTGGCACGCAAGCGCCGCCTCGTAAGGCGTCATCTCGCCTGTCAAAAACTCCGGCAGAAAATCGAAGCAATTCTCGATCGTCACATTGATGAGCCCCACATGTGGCTGATGCAGCTCGCCGATCAGCTTCAAATCCGAAAACAACGCCGTGTCGCTCGCGTTATATACCTTTGTGCCGTCCGGCAGATAAATGATGAAGCCAAGCGCAAAGCCGTCCATCGCCGTACCATCAGAGAGCCTGACCGACGAACGGTGCATGCTCACCACCGGGCGCACCTTGATGCCGCATTGCTCGACCGTCAATCCCCAGACGCTGTTTTTGATCAACGCCGGATCGACCCCCTGGTCAATGAGCAGGTTCATAGTCTCGCCCCCGCAGATGATCTTGCTTTTGTCGCGTGCTGCGATCTTCGCCGTATCCTGCATATGGTCAAACGCGCCGTGGCTGGCGAGGATCAGATCGATCTTCGGCAAGTCCTTTGTTTTCATCGGCGCCGTAGGGTTGTCGTCGATGTACGGGTCGATCAAAATCGTCGTACCGTCGTCCGTTGTGATCAGAAATGTAGAAAACCCAAAAAACTTAAATTGATTCATATTTTTCCCTCTTTCCGCCATCCGCTTAATTTATCGTTAAACCAAATTCTCAAAAAAAATTGCGCTGCTTTTTTCATTAAATACGCTGTTATATTTATTCTAAATGCTTATTTCTAATTTTGTGTTT
>NZ_JAYFPU010000304.1:0-22069 GCF_034927525.1 Christensenella sp. | reverse complement strand
AATGCCTTGTGTCCCTTTCCGATTGTTCCTTTCATTATAGCCGCTCTGCGTTCCTTTGGGCAATGGAATATTTTTCAATTTTTTCAAAATGCCTACAGCGAGCGACAAGATTCGACAGCCCCAGGTGCTATACTTTTTATTAAGGGGATAAACATATGCTGAACGACTTATTGGATGAAGAAATCAAAAATATTGGGGTCACGCTGAAAACGCACTCTTTTCAAAACGATTTCAATGCGCTCACCGTGGACGACACAATCATATTGAGCAGCAAGCTGAAAGATACTGCGGAGAGAAACGCCGTCAAAGCGCATGAGCTGGGGCATCAGTATACCTGCCCTGTCAACCTGCTGGAGTTAGAGCCCGAGCTGCAGGGGCGCTTCGAATACCTTGCCGACCGCTGGGCGACCCTAAAGGTCATGCCTCTAGAAAAGCTTGTGTCCGCTTTTCGCCGCGGCATTCGCCTGCGGGATGAATTCTGCGATTTTCTCGAAATATCCGAGCCGTTTTTTCGTCGCGGCCTTGACGTTTATTCCAGCATCTACGGCCAACGCACCCAATATAAAAACTATACGCTGCACTTCGACCCGTTCAACATCGAAGAGCTTTAGCGCGTCTGCCCTACAAGGTCAAGGATTCCATCTGGTTTTTCCACAAGAGCCATCGCGCCGTTTTCGCGCAGCTCACGCTCTGTGCGAAACCCCCACAGTACGCCGACCGTAAAAAGCCCTGCCGCAAGCCCTGTTTTCATGTCCACATCCGTATCTCCCACATACAGGCAGTCGTCCGGCCGGATGCCCAGTTCCTTCACGATATGGTTCGCGCCGGCCGGGTCAGGCTTCTTGGGCACGTCGTCCATTTGTCCGCGCACGATCTCAAAAGCCCCGCCGCCGAAGTATTCGCCGATCACTTCTAAGGTCTGCGCATGCGGCTTATTGGAAAGCACCGCTGTTTTGACGCCTTTTTTACGCAGCGTGTCGAGCAGTTCCACAATGCCGTCATACGGGCGCACTCCATAGCTGCACCACTCTTTAAAGTAAGAGCGGAACAGCCGCATCCCTTCCTCAAGATGTACAAGTTGCGCGTCTCCCGCCGCAACAAGCGCCCGCTCCACGAGCGTTGCCGCCCCGTCGCCCACAAAATACCGGTATTTGTCGCTTTCCTGCGCCGCAAACCCAAGATCACGCAGCATCTGGTTTCCCGTTTTTTCAAGGGAAGCGAGCGTATCGAGCAACGTTCCGTCTAAATCAAAAATAACCGCTTTTATCAATGTTAAACTCCTTAACAAAAAAGCATCCGGAAATCCGGATGCTTTTTTTCGTTTGATGTCAGATGACGTCAGTTACGCGGGATTTACGTTAACAGCTCTCATTTTGCTGCTGTCGCGTGTATCCTGCTCCATGTCGAAAGTAACCTTCTGGCCTTCCTGTAAGGACTTGTAACCGTCTGCCTGAATCGCAGAGAAATGTACGAATACATCTTCGCCGCTTTCGTCGTTCGTGATAAATCCAAACCCTTTTTCTGCATTAAACCATTTTACTGTACCATTATTCATTCCGGTACCTCCCAAAAAAATAAAAATTTGTAACAGAGATCTCAGAATGAAAAAGTACATATCTGATACTCATCTAAACGAATAAATGATTACCAGACGTGTCAAATCAATTCGTGCTCTAAATTACCTATTTATTTTAACATGTTTAAAACCGCTTGTCCAGCGCTAAATATAGATCAAACTGTCAAAATTTCCGCCTGTTTTTTCTACCGGTGGTGTTGGGCTACAATCTCACCCAAATCCTTCCTGTCTTTTTGTCTCGGCGGTTTGCCTTCGTCCGCCGGATATCCAAGCGTAATAACCAAACGCACCGTACTTTCCTGCGGCGCATTGATAAGCTCCTTTACCTCGCGATCGCAGAACATACCGATGCAGCAGGTTCCCAGTCCCAAATCTGCTGCTGCCAGCGTCAGATACGCTGTCGCCTGTCCAACGTCCATCTGGGCAAAACGCTGCGAGCCGTATTTTTTCTCGGGCATAGGGAAAAGCTTTGCTTTTTCCTCACTGACCACAATGAAGGCCGGCGCCGTCTTTACAAAGGTATTCAGCTTGGATGTTCCGTCCTCCGCGCCGTTTATGACCATTTCGCGCAGCTTATCCGCTTCCCCCTCCTCCGTAATGACCGTAAAATGCCACGGCTGGCTGTTGCATCCGCTGGGCGCAAGTCGTGCCGCCTCGAGTATTTTTGTAATTTTTTCCGCTTCTACTTCCTTGTCCGCATACTGGCGGCAGCTTTCCCTTGCCTCAATGAGTTCAAAAAATTCCATATACTTATCCTTTCAGTGAACAATTTTCCTTCTTATTATATACCAGTTTCCCCTCTCATTGAAACCTCATTCATCCCTTTCACATAAAACGCCCTGCTGTTTGTCGCACAGCGCGACCACCTCGTCTTTATGCGCAAACAGTGTACAGCCGCCGTCGTGCCCTGCACGGGCGGCAAGCTTGCGTAGCTCCATAAAGAATCCCGAGCGCAGCGCATCCTCCAACGAATCTTTTTTTAGATCGATCTGTGAATACGGTGCAAACGGACAAGGCTCCGCACCGCCCGACGCGCTGATATGGAAAAAACCTCGTCCCGAGGCAAGGCACCCGCCCGTCTCCTCCTCGTCACCCGGAAACGACACAACGATCATATCTGAAAACCGCTCCCGCAAATTTGTGGTTATCCGCTGCATTTTCTTGACGTCCCTATCATTAAGCATCAGATGCTCCGTCCCCTGCTGCATCGGTACATATTCCACATAAAACAACACGCCGCATCCTTGGTTCCGTAGGCCTTCCACAAAGCTGTCCTGCGTCACTTCCTCCATGTTTTCTTTGGTCACCGTGACAGAGGTTCCAAACAGCATCTTCTTTTTTTCAAAGTGCCGCATCACGTCTTCTACTGTACGGTAAGCACCCTGCCCGCGCCGGATATCGGTTGCCTGCTCATCCCCCTCGATACTGAACACGGGGATCAGATTGCGGTGACGCTCAAACAGGGCAAGGTACGCTTCATCGATCAGCGTCCCGTTGGTAAAGACAGGGAAGACCATATTGGGGAAGTCTGTCGCAGCCAGTATCACATCCCTGCGCATCAGCGGCTCCCCGCCCGCAAGAATGATGAATGAAACGCCCAGCCCCGAAGCCTGCGCAAAAATATTTCTCCACGCCTGTCCGTCCATATCGGCAGTCTGCCTTGTTTCGTCGCTGCACGCGCCGGACGCGCGCGAATAACAGCCCGCACAGTGCAGGTTGCATTGCGAAGTCACGCTCGCAATCAGAAAGGGCGGCACATGCAGTCCCTCTTTTTCTTTGCTGTCACGGCGCTTGGCGCTTTTTTTGATCTCCGGTACTGTCTTCATCAAAAACGCAAGTCCCCTCGGGTTATTGAGATGGTACCGTCCAACTGTTTTTAAAAGCTGGGATATTCCTTCATTCATATATTGATTCAAATTCATTTATTTTCTCCATGTGAAATATGATAGTTGGATGCAAATTCCTCTACGTGGCAATCAAGCATCCGCAGCGCCTCTTTGTGCCTTTCCGGTTTGGAATCGTACATCAGTAAAAGCAAAAAAATGGGGCCGTAAAATTGCAGCGCGGTCACCTGCGGGTCTGCCTTGCGAAAAAATCCCTCCTGCATCATCCGCTCAAACAATGCCGTCTGGAACCCAAGCGCCCCGTCGATCATCCATTCCTCAAAAAGCTTTGCCGCCTCATTGTTTTTATATTGCTCGATCATCAGCAGATGAATGAACTGATTCGCGTAAGGATCGTCGAGAAAAAACAAAAACATTGCCTCCACCGCTTTTTTCAGCCATTCCAGATCATTTTCCCCGTACTGCCTGTAAACCTGATCTATCTCGCCCTGCGGCAGCTTATAAAAAGCAACCGTCCGCTCAAAACGCCTGTTCATCTCCTCAAGCAGCACCGCAAATATTTCCTGCTTGCTCTTATAGTGCTTGTAAAGGGAACTGTCCTTTATCCCTACGGCGTTCGCGATATCCTTGACCGACACGCCATCATAGCCCCGTACAGAAAAGAGGCTCAACGCCTCTTGTAAAATCAATTGTTTCGTATCGCGCTTTTCCATGTTCTCCTCCATGGCTAGTATTCACTAGCTCAATTATAGCTAGTGTTCGCTAGCTTGTCAACTATCTGGACATGAAAATCCCCCAGGCAACTGACTGCGCTTTGGGGGATTTCTTACGCTTATTCCATTGTGTGTTGCTAAACCAGTTTCAGCTCGTACACTTCTCCTGTATCCTCGTTTTTAAATATCAGATCATATTCCGACAGCTTCCATACTTCATATGGGGCGCTGGCGGCCAAAGACACCGTGGCAATCATCAGGCACCGCGATAGCTTAGTCCGCTTTTTTTCCATATCGTTATATGCGGCATTCATACGCGCTTCCAGTATTTTTCTGTGCTTATCGTCGGTCATTTCCTCACCTTGTTTCTCTGGCACATTATTTTACAGTCTGATATATTCAGTTTTATAGTCAAGAAATTCCGCAAGTGTGATCATGCCGACTGTTGCGTCGTTTGGTTGCCCATCGCAAATGATCAGCAAATTATCACAGTAATCAACAAGCGAGCAAGAGCAGATAGACATAATATCGTGATACGCTTTATCGGCGCAGAAACAACATGGTTCATCTATTAGGCATAAATACTTTTCCCGTTTTTGGCGTTCGTTTTCACTTAATGTATCCATCCATTTGAAAAAAGGGATCAATATTCTGATCGTGATTTGATATTCTTTTTGCAGTTCAAGTGCCACATCCATAAAAAGCATATCTGCCTGATTTGTAAAGATAACAAAAAAATCGTTGCAGCGCTGCTCAATTTTTTCTAACAGTTGCTTTTTGATTTGTTGCTTAAAAATTTCGATTTTCTCTTGCGGGATTGTGCAATTACCCCATATCCCGCAAGCTCCTTTTATTTTTCTCATAACATATACGACCTTTATATGCAAAGAATAGTGTTAGTGTGTTAGGAAGAATACAATTTGAGCAGATATTGATTATTTCACAGCATCAGTGTCTTGCCAGAGCAAGAATATATTATGCTCTCAGACTTTTATTGAGCTCGCAGTCATATCCTTCCTACACACTATTATGTCTATCCTATACCGAACATGTATTAAAATTAGCCTGATAGAAGCATTTTAACCCATTATTGCAATTATATAATGTAAACTTAATATTAAGCACAAAATAATTATAACACATAATTATGTGCGAAAACACAATATATTTAATTAGTTGGCTGTGTTATTGTTGCTTGTTATAAAATTATACTTGAATTATGGATAGAAATAATGAATTAAAGCATTTTATTGCTAACAGGGTGCGCGAATTACTAAAAGTGAACAATATCAAGAATCAAACTGCTTTGAGTCAGATATTGGGTTTTGGTGCAAATTTTATTAGCAATTTGGTTAATGAGAGGTCATTGCCGAGTGTGGATAAATTAGATGCGCTATGCAGACATTTTGATTTAACGCTTTCTGATTTCTTTAAAGACGATTTCAGTGGAAACAAGTCGGCTGAAATGCTTTTACATTTATTACTGGAAAAATATCAGGCTGAAGATATCACAATGATTTATGATGTTCTTAATATCGTTGATCGAAATAAGATCAAAACCTTGTTTGCCACTTATTCAGATTATCATAACAAAAAGGGCTAATAGCCCTTTTTGTTATTTAACCATGAGTTCTTTAAAATCAACTTATATTTTAACAGATTTTGGTATAATACAAACGCTTTGGCGACGGACGCACCTTATATGGTCACTTTTAGTAGATTATAATAATTTCATAATTATGCTATAATAAAATAAATTATTGCTTCTTCGGAGGTGTACCATGCGTCTAAGTGTGCCAGATTCTTCTTTCCTAGATTCATTTGAGCATTTGACGACAATTAGTACTGATGAGTATGGAAAGAATAAGCTCAACCTCTATATTCTAAAAATGAATGCAAATTCTTTTGACTATGATCTCTTGGTTCGAAATTTATTGGAACCAGTGATTTCTTATTCAGTTTCGCGAAAAGTTCAAGAAAAATATTCAAACAAACCTCATACGCTAACCAAAAAGGCAGTTTCTCATTTTGTAAATCATTGTAAAAACACTGGCGAGTTGGGCGAACTTCTTCTTTACGCTTTTTTGGAATGTCATCTTAGTGCGCCTAAGATATTAACAAAATTAGAATTAAAAACATCAACCAGTTTATATGTAAATGGTTCTGACGGTGTTCATTATTTAAAATTGCCTAACGGCAACTATCAACTAATTTTTGGTGAATCAAAAACAATACAAGATCCTGCGACCGCAATAAGAGATGCCTTTTCATCTATTGCTAATTTTAAATATGAAATCAATGAAGATGGTGAGGAAAAAAGCGGTATAAATTATGAGAAGTCTCTTATTAGCGATAATTTGATTAAGGAAACCTTTTCTACAGAAGACACTGAATTTATTAGCAACTTAATTTATCCCAAAAAGGATGATCATTTCCGAGTAGATGATGCTTTTGGAATTTTCATAGGCTATGAAATATCAATAACTGCAAGCGACAAAAAATTGCCTAATGATGAATGTAGCGAAAAAATAAAAAAAGCGGTACTTGATGAAATCACAGGAAAAATTGCATTGATAGATAAGCATATTGTAAATAATGATTTGAGTGGGCATTGTTTTCATATTTACATACTACCATTTACCGATTTAAACCAAAATAGAAAAGATATTCTGAGGAAGTTAATGACATGAGCTGGTTTAATAAATTGATCTCAAAAGCTTTATCTGACCCTTACTTAGATGACTTATTGGTTAAGGCAGAAACAAATTATGCGAATCATTTTTTTGACGTTCAATGTTCGGATGAAACGATAACATTTTCCGACAAAGAATATCACGATATTTTGCGATTTGCAGATATATTGTGCCGCAGTGAAATAGCCGAGGGCAGAAATAAAGCATACAAAATTATTAGCCTCTTATATGACTTTTATAATGATGAACCGTTTTTTAAATGTTGTGCGGATGCGGTGCTTACTAAATTAGGGATATTTCCTGCTTTGTCATTGCTTGCCAAACAAAATAATGCGTATTCTACGACCGAAATTTTATTGGAAAAGGTTGTTAAGGAAACATATCAAGCATCACCTTTTGAGGGGAAAATTTTTACCAATGCACAATATGACTTATTTGAAAAACTAAAAAATAGTAATCACTATAGTTTTTCTGGCCCGACATCATTTGGTAAATCTTTTATAATGGAGGCGTTCATAAATCATATTATTGAAGAACGCAATTCAGCAGATAACATGGTTATTTTAGTACCTACAAGAGCGCTAATAAACCAAGTAAGTAAAAAGTTAAAGCAGGAAATTAGAAATACAAAATACAAGGTATTAACTCATCCAGTTGTTCCTCCAATGTATCAATCAAAAGACTATAAGTATATTTTTGTGTTTACCCCCGAAAGATGGATATCATATATATCCGAAAACAGTAATCCAGTTGTTACATATATGTTTATTGACGAAGCACATAAAATTGTTTCTAAAAAAGATTCGCGTGCTCCACTTTATTATCATGCTATCCTTTTGGCTGAAAGGAAAAGTGTAAACTTGTTTTTTGCTTCTCCCACTATTCCTAATGCGGAAGTTTTTTTGCAATTATTTGAAAAAAGCCAAGATGAATCGATGGTGATTCAGGATTCACCAGTTGCGCAAAATAGATATTATATTGATTTTATTACAAACAAAGCAACGCTTTTCTCGGACACTGGAAAGGAAATATTTATTGCCTATGATGCCAGTAAGGAGTCGGGGTATTTAGGAAAGCTTTTTACAAAATTAGGAAAAGATTGTCAGAATATAGTTTATTGTAATACTATTGACGATACAATTGATTATGCCCTTAGATTTTCTCAAAAATTGCCAATAAAGACAAATGATGAAATAGAAGAGTTGATTAAGCTCACAAAGACTTTTGTGCATAAAGACTACTATTTAATTGATTGTTTAAGGCATGGAGTTGCTTTTCATTTTGGTCGTTTGCCACAACGCATACGGGAACAAGTTGAATCTTTATTTTCAAAAGGACTAATAGATTATGTGTTTTGTACCTCAACACTTTTAGAAGGAGTAAATTTACCAGCGAAAAATATATTTATTCTTAATAATGCTATTGGTATGAGCAAATTTAGCGATATAGATTTTTGGAATTTAGCAGGGCGAGCAGGACGACTAAGTAAAGAGATGAGCGGAAATATCATATGCGTCCGTGCAACGAATAAGAAAAACCGTTGGGATAATCCAGAAAAAGATTTAAACGTGGTACGAAAAAAAACAATTGAGAACATATTGCCATCAATAATAAAAGGTGAAAAAAATTTCTACACAAATTTAGGAAATGCGATCCAGAATATTTCTTTCACCAAGCAAAATGTTTCTCAAACTGAAAAAGATATTTGGAATCATTATTCTAATCTTTTATACGTCCATCAGATAGGAAAAAATGATTCTATTCTAATCAACAACTTTTTGAAAAAAAATAAAATGGCGAAACAAATACTAAGCACCGTATCGAAGTCTAACGAAATCCCATTGTCAATACTTGAGCAGTGTTCTATAATTAAGCCAAAATATCAAAACGCTTTGTGGAAGTCTAATCAAATAGAACCTCTGCCCAAAGAGATAACAAAAGATTCCTGTCAAAATATTTTGGAAGTTCTTTATGATACATACAATTGGGAAATTGAAGAATCAGGTGGACGTAATCCAATGGCAAGAGATCGTGCGCGTTTACAATACTTTTCTGTCCTTATGTACTCATGGATTCAAGGCACGCCATTAAATATGATTATTAACAATCTGATTAGATATTACGAAGGAAAAGGACAAATTTTTCATCAAGGGAATTACATCTCCTTTAGTGGTAATGAAAAAATGCATATCAATATTGTGATTAATAATTTAATGTCCGATATAGACACAGCCCTGCGGTTTAAAATAAAAAATTATCTGTTAAATTACAGTTTAATTGTTAGTTCACGACTTGGTGAAAAAGACACAGGTGCACGGTGGGTAGATTATCTGGAATATGGAACCACCAATCCACTTATTATCGAACTCCAGACTTTAGGGCTTCCTCGGCACTTGGCAGATTTTGTTATCAAGCATCATTCAAAATGTCTGCATTTCAGTAACGAAATGGTCGTTGATTTTGATGAAAAGCAATTACAAAAAGAAATTGATCAAGAAAGTTTTTATGATGAATATAAAGAATTAGCTGAAATATTCGAATGGGGTCTTTAAATGAATTTTTGAGCATATAAAGTTTACTAGTCTTAACAAACAGAATAATTTACACAAAAGGACAGGCTTACCGCCTGTCCTTTAAACTGATTGTCATTCCGAACACTCCATCTAAAAAGAAAAGGTTCGGATATGACCGATGTGGTGGAGACAGCTGGGCTCGAACCAGCGACCCCCTACATGTGAAGCAGGTACTCTGACCAACTGAGCTATGCCTCCGTGAGGAATATTATACCACATTTTTAATGTCATGCAAAAGCTTTTATCAAAAAAGAGCGGATATTTTCCACTCTTTTTTTTTATCCGTTTGTACTGAGCGCCTCTACGAATTTTTCATATTCCGCCGCGCCCAGCAATCCCTCATCCTTTAAGCCGCGCACCTCCACGAGCCACGAGCCATATGCGTCCTCATTGACCCGCTGCGGCTGTTCTACTAAAGCCATATTCGCCGTCAAAATCTTGCCGTCCATCGGCATATATATCTCCGCTTCTGTTTTTACAGATTCCACGTCCGCAAAAATATCGCCTTTTTTATATTCTTCGCCGGAATGCGGCAGACTCACATAGACAACGTCGCCCAGCACCTGCTGTGCATAATCGGTGATGCCTATTTTTGCCTTTCCATCCTGTGTAAAAGCGATCCACTCATGCGTTTGCGTATATCTCAGGTTTTCCGGTGCGTTCATTGCTTATCATCTCCCAGCTATGAGCTTTATTGTTTCCTTTTATAAACGACTAAACATTGTTTCAATCCAATTATCGCAAATTTTTATTATTTCGTCATAAAATCGTTTGCCTTTCTTCATACATAACTCATGAAATATGATATAATAACACTACAATTATTATTATCGAAAGGAACGTTATGGCAGATATCTCACGCTATGAATCGCCGTGTAAATCCGGTCTGACGCAAGAGCAGGTCAAAACACGTATCGATCAGGGACTTACCAATGCATATAACACACACACGACGAAGACTTACCGGCAGATATTCAAGGATAACTTCCTGACGTTTTTTAACGTCCTGAACGCAATATTCACCGTGCTCATCGTTATGACCGGCTACATCAAGGAACTTGTTTTCCTGCTTGTCGTCGTCGGCAACCTGATCATCGGTCTTGTGCAGGAGCTCACCACAAAGAAAACACTGGACAAGCTTTCCGTTCTCGTCACGGCCAAGGTCACGGTCGTGCGGGATTGCCAGGAAAGCACCTTAAACGTCACAGACCTTGTGCTTGACGACATCATGCTCTTAAAAACAGGAAACCAGATCAGCGCGGACAGCCTCCTGCTCGAAGGAACGCTCGAGGTAAACGAATCATTGATCACCGGCGAATCTGACATCATCGTCAAATCTCCCGGCGATTTTCTTTATTCCGGCAGCTTTGTCGTGTCTGGCAACGCCTATGCGCGCGTAGAGCATGTCGGTCTCGATAATTACGCCAATAAAATTTCCGCGGATGCCAAGGTCACCAAAAAACGCCATTCTGAATTGCGGAGCGCCCTCAATAAGATATTAAAGATCATCAGCATCATCATCGTTCCGATCGGCGTCCTTCTGTTCTTAAAGCAGTGGCTGGCGGTCGGGCTGCCCATCGCCGATAACACCGTCAAGACTGTCGGCGCGCTCATCGGCATGATCCCGGAAGGCCTCATCTTACTGACCAGTATTTCCCTTGCCACAAGCGCGGTCATCCTCGCCACAAAACACGCGCTGGTACAGGATCTGTACTGCATCGAAACGCTTGCGCGCGTTGATGTGTTGTGTCTGGATAAAACAGGTACCATCACCGAAGGCCGCATGCAGGTGGAGGACGTCGTAGAGCTGCGCAAGGCGGATATTCCCAACCTGCTTGCCAATATGGCAGGTGCGCTGCAGGATGATAATGCCACCATGAACGCCATTCGTGAGAAATTTGGAAAACGTTTCGATTATTCCGTCAAGCATATCATCCCGTTTTCTTCGGCGCGCAAGTATAGCGGCGTAGCCTTTGAAGATCGCGGCACCTATCTTCTCGGCGCATACGAATTCATTTTTCCAGAGCCGTTTGAAGGCATTGACCCGGACGAATACGCACAGGACGGTTACCGGGTGCTTGTGCTTGCGCACAGCGACTATTTTGCGGAGGATAACAAAGTCCCGCAAGGCATGCATCCACTCGCTTTTATCATGATCGCCGACCGTATCCGCGCTGACGCGGCGGAAACGCTTGCCTTCTTTGAACAGCAAAAAGTGGATATCAAGATCATATCCGGCGACAGCCCTGTTACGGTAAGCGCCATTGCGCGCCGCGCGGGCGTAAAAAATCCGGAAGCGATAGACGCAACCACGCTCGATACGCCTGAAAAGATCGACGAGGCGGCGCAAAAATACAGCGTATTCGGCCGCGTAACGCCTAACCAGAAAAGAGAACTGATCGCCGCGCTCAAAAGGCAGGATCATACCGTTGCCATGACGGGCGACGGCGTCAATGACGTACTTGCTTTAAAGGAATCCGATTGCAGCATTGCCATGGCCTCGGGCAGCGATGCCGCCAAAAATATTTCCAACCTCGTACTATTGGATTCCAATTTTGCGACCATGCCTTCCATCGTGAACGAAGGGCGCAAGGTTATCAACAACATCCAGCGCGTGGCTACATTGTTTATCACAAAAACGGTATACGCCGTGCTGATCGCCCTGATGACGCTCATTTTGGTGGACAGCAGCTATCCGTTCACGCCGCTGCAGCTGACGCTCATCAGCTTTGTCAACATCGGTTTCCCGGCATTCTTCCTTGCACTGGAACCGAATTATGCACCCATCGAGAAGCACTTCTTGATCAGTATTCTGGAAAAATCGCTTCCAGGCGGACTGTGCGTGGTCATCAGTATCCTGATGGTCGACCTGCTCGGCGGCGTCTTCCAATATTCGCCCGAATCCGTATCTACCATGTGCATGATGCTCGCCGTTGCGGCAGGCCTGTGGGTCGTCGTCAAGGTGAGCCGACCGTTCACCACCGCGCGCAAGATCATACTGGGCAGCTCTATCGGTGTATTTGTGCTGTGTCTCATTTTCCTGCGCGGCTTCTTCGATATCTCTCCGCTCAGCCTGCCCCAGATCATCGTGATCGGCGTCATCGTCATACTGATGCCGTTCATCATGAAGGGCATCGAGCACTTAGTCACCAAGGGCGCATTCTCAGTGCTGATGAAAAAGCAACAAAAAAAGATCATGGATCGTCTGGAGAAAAAAGAAAAGGAAAACGACAAACGAAAGGATGTGTGATCCATGCCTTTTTGTCCGCAATGTCATGACGAATATGACGAAGGCTATACCGTATGTGCCGACTGCGGGTGCACGCTTGTCGACGCGCTTGCCGTCACGCCTGCTGTAGAAGACGACCCGCCGCATGCCATGCGTCCGGTGCTGCTGCACAAAACGGACGACCTGCAAAGCAAGCTGATCGCCAATCTTTTAGAGCAGGAGGGCATTCCCGTCCTTGTGCGCGACGAGACGCTTGCAGGCAATTATGTCAGTATCTATTCCGGATATTCCGTGTACGGAAAAAAGCTGTATGTGGACGAAGCAGATCTTGCCCGTGCGCAGGAATTCTTAGAGGGTTTCCTGTCCGCTGCAGCCACGGAGGACGCAGATGCAGACTTTGCGGAAGACGACTTCGAAAAGGAGCTTTCGTTTTTCCAGCGACCGCGCAACCGTGCATTGGTCCTTTTCCTCGGCATTCCGATCGGCATCGGGGCGCTTCTCTGGATCATCTGGCTTTTATCTCAATTTCCAATTCAATAAAAACGGGACTGCTGATAAACAGTCCCGTTTTCTATTTGTTCTTTTACCAGTTATTGAGCCCCCGCCATTCGTCGAACGGGAAAATGACTGCCACCGCATGCCCGACGATCTGGCCGTGCGGGATCGCGCCGACCATTCTGCTGTCCATCGAATTCGCCCTGTTGTCGCCCATCACAAAAACGCTGTTTTCAGGCACGACCACAGCAGGCATATCCTGATATGGATCAGGGCTGACATACTCCTCTGAAAGAGGCTGTCCGTCAATATAAACTGTGCTGTCTTTGATCTCCACCGTCTCGCCCGGCAGACCGATCGCGCGCTTCACATAGTTGCGGTTCGTCCCATCCGGATAGTGTACGATAATGATCTCCCCGCGCTGGGGAAGCCCGCCGTACCGCGTCACCTTTTCCACGGCAAGGCGTTCGTCCGTGTGCAGCGTCGGCTGCATAGACGGGCCATCCACCATGATGATCTCGAACAAAAACGCACGGATCAAGAACGCAGCCACGACCGCGATCACGATCGCAAAAACCCAGCCCCATACCGCTCTCTTTTTTCCGTTTGTTTCACTCCTGCTGCGTTTGACACGGCTGCCTACGCGGCTTTTCTTTTCTTCCATATACTCACTATTCCACTGTGACGCTCTTTGCCAGATTCCTCGGTTTGTCCACATCGCATCCCTTCTGTACTGCCATAAAATAAGCAAATATCTGCATCGGGATGATCGAGGTCATCGTGGCCGTAAAATCTTCGCAATCCGGGATCGCGATCAGCTTATCCGCCACATCTTTGGCCTTATCCTTATATTTTTCCTGTGTGATCACAAGTACGACAGCTCCGCGCGCCGTTACTTCTTTGACGTTGCTCAGCGCCTTTTCGATCAGCTCTCCCTGTGTCAGTACCGCGACGACAAGCGTCCCTTGCTCGATCAGCGCGATCGTGCCATGCTTGAGCTCTCCCGCGGCATACGCCTCGGAATGGATATAGCTGATCTCCTTTAGCTTGAGCGACCCTTCCATTGCCAGCGCATAGTCAAGCCCGCGCCCGATATAGAAAACACTTTTTTCCGTAAAATGCTCATAGGCAAACTTCTGCAGCAAATCCTTCTGCTCAAGGATCGCGGCAACCTTGTCAGGGATAGAGGCCAACTCCTGCACATTCGCACGGTATTCCTCCTGTGTCATCTCGCCCTTTGCGTAAGCAAGCTTTAGGCAAAAGAGGTACAGGCACATCAGCTGCGTCGTATACGCCTTTGTGGATGCCACCGCAATCTCCATGCCAGCACGCGTATAAAGAACGCTGTCCGCCTCGCGCGCAACGGTGGAGCCCACCACATTGGCAATGGCCATCACGTACGCACCTCGCTTCTGTGCTTCGCGCAGCGCGGCAATGGTATCCGCCGTCTCTCCCGACTGGCTGACGACGATCACAAAATCATCCTTATCCATGATCGGATTCTTGTAGCGGAATTCCGAAGCGATCTCTACTTCCACCGGCACACGCGCAAACCGCTCGATGATATATTTACCCACATATGACGCATGATAGGCCGTACCGCATGCAATAATAGTAATTTTTTTGATGTTTTTCAGCGCTTCGTCCGTGAGGCCTACCTCGTCAAAGCACACTTCCCCGTCCTTTATGCGCGGATTCATCGTGTCCGCCAGCACGCGCGGCTGTTCCTCGATCTCCTTGATCATAAAGTGCGGGTAACCTGCTTTTTCCGCTTGTGAAACGTCCCATTCCACAGTATACGGCTCGCACGCGATCGGGTTTAGCACCTCGTCGTAAAGCTCGACCTTATCTTTTTTGATGACCGCGATCTCCCCGTTGTTGAGGAAGTACACATCGCGCGTATACTCGAGGATCGCCGGGATATCCGAGGCGATCAGGTTCTCGCCTTTTCCCAGCCCCACAACAAGCGGACTGTCATGCCTGACCGCCACGATCTCGTCCGGGAACCGTTCGCTGATCACGCCCAGCGCATAGCTTCCCTTCAGCTTAGAGATCGCCGTCGATACCGCTTCCTTAAGGTCGTCTTTCAGATAGTAGTGGATCAGGTGTACGATCACTTCCGTGTCCGTCTGCGACACGAACCGTATCCCTTTTCTTTCCAATGATTCCTTTAATTGCAGATAGTTCTCAATGATTCCATTGTGTACGATCGCCAGGTCGCCCACCGTATTGATATGCGGATGCGCATTTGCGCAGCTCGGTTCGCCGTGCGTCGCCCAGCGCGTATGTCCGATCCCGATCGTATGCTCCGCGCATTTGCCTTCCACCAGTTTCTCTAAGCCGATCAGCTTGCCTTTCTCTTTGATGACGTTCATCTTTTTGCCATCAAGATAGGCTACGCCCGCACTATCATATCCGCGGTATTCAAGCTTTTGCAGTCCGCCGATCAGTACCGGGATCACATTTTTATCGCCTGCATATCCAACAATTCCACACATATCCCCTGTATTCTCTCTTTCCTATTTCAAGCGTTGTTCGATCAGCTTACCCATCTTAACCGCGTGCTTTGTGATCGCGTCCTTGTCTTTTCCCTCGATCATCACACGCACAAGCGGCTCTGTCCCCGACGTACGGATGAGCACCCTGCCCTCGCCGTGGAATTCCTGCTCCAATTTTTTGATCTCGTCCGCGATCATTTCGTCCGTTTCATAATCGTGTTTTTTATCGTCGCTCACCTTTGCGTTCACAAGCACCTGCGGGTAGATACTCACCGGCCGCGCAAGACGCGCAAGCGGCATATCTTCACGCTTCATCACCGCCGCAAGCTGCACGCCCGACAGAATCCCATCCCCCGTCGTGCTATGGTCGAGAAAAATAATATGTCCGGATTGCTCGCCGCCGAAATTATATCCGTCCCGCAGCATCTCCTCCAGTACATAACGGTCTCCGACGTCTGAACGCACCATCGTGATCCCGTTTTCCTTAAGCATCATTTCCATGCCCATGTTGCTCATCACGGTCGCGACCACCGTATCCTTTTGCAGTGTGCCGCGCCTTTTCATATCAAGCGCGCTGATCGCCATGATCTTATCCCCATCCACGATGCTGCCGTGCTCGTCCACCGCGATCAGGCGGTCGGCGTCGCCATCAAACGCAAGTCCCAGATCAGCACCCAGCTCCAAGACCAGCCGCGACAACTGATCCGGATGCGTAGACCCGCAATTCTCATTGATGTTGTTGCCGTCCGGCGTATTATAATACGGAATAACCTCCGCCCCTAAAAGCTTAAATATCCAAGGCGCTACCTCGCTCGCCGCGCCGTTCGCACAGTCAAGGACGATCTTTAAACCCTCCAGGCTCACGTCCGTTGTTTCCACCACAAAATCGATATAGTCCTGCGCCGCTTTTTTGAGGCGTACCCGTCGTCCGATCTTCTTGCCCGTAGGCTGCGGTATTTCTTCCGCATCATTCAGAATGATATTTTCGATACGGTCTTCTATCTCGTCCGCCAGTTTGTATCCGCTGGAATTGAAAAACTTGATGCCGTTGTATTCCACCGTGTTATGCGATGCGGAGATCACGACCCCCGCGTCATAGCCGGAATGCCGCGTCAGATAAGCGATCGCCGAGGTGGGAAGCGTACAGGCGACGACCGCCTCCGCGCCCGCGGAACAAATGCCCGCCACCATTGCCGATTCGAGCATATCACCCGAGCCGCGCGTATCCTTGCCGATCAGTATTTTTGCACTGTGTATCTCATTGGTCAGGCAATAAGCGCCCGCACGCCCCAAATCATACGCCAGCTTTGACGTCAGTTTTTCATTGGCAATGCCGCGCACCCCATCCGTACCAAAAAGTCTCGCCATTTGTTATCCTCACTCTATCTTCAATAAATTATATTTCAAACCCCAACGCAGCCGTTGCCGCTACTGCGCCGTCGGCCACAGCCGTAACGATCTGCCTGAGCGGCTTTGTACGGATGTCCCCCGCACAAAACACATTTCGAACGTTTGTCTTGCAGCCTTCGTCCGACCGGATGTATCCCGCTTCGTCAAGCTCTACCTGTCCTTCGATCAGCTTTGTCTTGGGTATTTGCCCCACGGCAAAAAAGACGCCTGTCACAAAGAGCTGGCGTTCTTCCTCTGTCTTGCTGTTCCGAACAGACAAGCTCTGCACCGCATATTCCCCGTTTACCGACAAGGCGATGCTATCCAGCACAAATTCGATATTGTCTGTTTCCTTTGCCGCCGCCACCAGCGAAGGGCTCGCCCGGAACGCATCCCTGCGGTGCACCAGATATATTTTTTTACAAAACTTCGCCAAATACAACGCGTCTTCCACCGCCGTATTTCCACCGCCGATCACCGCGACCTCTCCGTCACGGAAAAAAGCGCCGTCACACGTCGCACAATAAGAAACGCCTGCGCCGATCATCTCCTCTTCCCCGGGGATACAAAGCTTTTTCGGCTCTGCGCCCATCGCGAGGATAACGGCTTTTCCTTCATAGGTATTTTTACTTGTCTCGATCTTCTTTACGTCTCCCAAAAGCTCAAAAGACCTGATCTCCTCGGTGACCATATCCGCGCCCGATCTCTGTGCCTGCAGCTTCATGCTGTTGGCAAGCGCCGCGCCCGTCACTTCATGCTCAAACCCCGGATAGTTGTCGATCATATGGCTGATCGCCATTTGTCCGCCCGCAAACGCACGCTCCACGAGCAGCGTTTTAAGGCCGCTCCTGCAAGCGTAGATCGCCGCGGTCAGCCCTGCCGGGCCGGAGCCTGCAATAATCACATCATACATTTTGTCACATCTCCTTAAAAAGGCTTTATGCCAAACACTATTATACAGGAAAAACACGGTTCCTGTCTATTCGGCTATCAATAAACAGTCGTCCGCTCTCTTTAACTGCACTTTTTGCTTTTCAAATACCGCTCGCCCAGCTTTTCTCTTAAAAACGCGGCGAATTCGCCCGGCGTGATGCCCTCGAGTTGTTTTTGAGGGATCAGGAACGCGTTGATATCGTTGATAAACAGGTAAAATGCCGTAGGCGTTTCATAGCCATACACCAGATCGTCGTACGAAAATTCCGCAAGCGTTTCCCTGTCCTCCTCCGCGTCATACTCGCGCACTTCCATCTTGTCCTGCGTGAAGGTATATTTCTGCGGGTTTTCCACCGCCTGCTGTACCGCCTTATACTGTCTTTTGGGCTGCGTCCTCGTCACAGTGATATAGCAGGATACAAACGCCGCCACGACCGCGCCTAAAAGGATCACCGGCACAACGCCCATCGCGTTATCAAGCAGCGTATAGTTGCATATGAGCAGCACGAGCGCAATGCCGATGAGCACGCACAAAACCGTCACAAACTTTGCAAAGGCGTTCATTTTGCCGTTCGGGCCCTTTTTCTCGAACAAAGAAAACATCCAGTAATCCTTGAATATCTGAAAATCCGTTGTGGTCGTAAATTTTATCTCCTGCATATCCGCCCCTCCGATACTGCCTTATATTTTACACCAAATCCTTACAAAAATCCATAAAAAAGGCCTTGTCAGCATGGAGCTGGCAAGGCGCTTTTTTCACTCGCTTTTTATTTTTCCACAGCTTCCGGCGGATACAGTTCGTACGGCACGTCGATCTCTCCCGGAACGCCTACCTCAAACATCATGCCAAGGTCTGCCTGCGTATCGGGATATGCGTGGAAATCCCCACTGCACCAGCCCGTTTGCAAAATCGGCTCCCCGTTGCTTTCGAACATAGCGACCACGTCGCTGATCTCGTCTTCTTTGATCGCCGCCTTTACATGATGCAGGCCTTCGCCCTTTTCTTCCAGAAACCTCCAGTAACAGTTCGGCCCCTTGATCGGCTGGATGATCTCGATCTCTGTGCGTCCCACCTGACACAAGCCGATATAAAAATCGAATTCCTCATCGACCACTTTGCCATCGACTTTATAATCCCGCAACGTCTCATTGGAAAAATGACGAAGCGTCCACGGACCAATGCCCATCTTCTCCCAATAATTCCTACAATACTTTTTCAGGTCTTTCACAACGATGCACACCTGCATGATATCCCAGTCTTTTTTCATCATTCTTACCTCTTTTCCACAGTGCGTTTTTTCTTATTATAGCATATCCGCACGCGCTTATAAAAAGCTTATTCGCTCATACTTCACTGTGCCATTTTACGGAATTTTGACGGCGGAATCCCGGTGATTTGCTTAAATACCTTGGTAAAATAGCTCTGGTCTTCAAATCCGCAGCGGTACGCCACCTCGGCGATAGAATATGCCGTGTCGCGCAGCAGGTCTTTTCCCGCAATGACACGTACCCTGTTGATATAGGCAGTGATCGCCTCACCCGTTTCTTCATTGAATAATTCGCTCAGGTATGTTTTATTCAGATGGACATGTCCCGCAATATCGCTCAGCGTGATTTTTGTGCGATACTGCTTTTTAATATATTTTTTGATGTGGAATATGATGTTTGATTTTCGTTCCTGCATAAAATCAAACGCATGGTCAATCATACGATAAACGACGGGCAGTATCCATTCCTTGATCTGTATGGCTGTCTGAAACCGGCTGATCCGTTTGATGTGGTAATAATTTTGTTCAAAAACATTTTGCGCGCTTGTTCCCGTCTCCACCGATATCCTTAAAATCTCTGTCAGCAGTTCCATTGCGGCAAGCTTATATTGCCCCACGTCCCGGCAGTTTCCCTGATATATCCCCTCCAGCAGCTGTCGGGTGAATTCCTGTACCCCTCTTTTGTTTTTTGCAAAAATCAGATCCCGCAGCATATCTCCATACCCTGCGACAGAAATACCGCGGTTCTTTTTGGGGAAATGCCGCACCGGTTTTTTCCGCTCCTCCTCCCGCCGATAGCTTGCGGAAGCCTGCTTCAATTCCTTTTCTGTAGAAAAAGCGGACACTGCGCCGACCAGTTTTTTCAGACGTGCCAGCCGTTCTTCGTCAAATACGACCAGCCCTGTAAGCGGCGGGCTGCCTTTCGGCTCCGGGGCGTCCGTCCCATCTGTCGTTTCCCGCACGACCGGCCCGACCGTGATCCCGCCGGCCAACGCTCCCGTTTCGTCGCAAATGTAGCCTGCCACCATCGTGAGCCCCAGCGGGCAATAGAACGAATGCGTTTCCTGCAGGCGGTACGCTTCATTGCAGCCATAGGTATGGATCGCCTCGGGCACACACTTATAAAAACCACACATACCGCAAAACGTTTGCCGTCGCCAACTTGGGTTCAATATCTTTCTGGTGTCCATGTCCAGCAAAAAACAATCGATCCCTGTCAGGGAGTTGATATAAATACAATTTGTCAGGCCTTTGTTCACGATGCTGCCGTGCATATCGCCCTGTCCTTTCCGGTCGTGCTGTTATTGCCTTACCCTTTTGGAAATTTCCCTGTTGATGTCCTTCAAAACAAATTGCAGCTTGCAATAAATATTCTGATAATACTCCTCATAGATTTCATGCGCCGCGCGATCCGGTTCATATACCACAACATCTTTCCTGACAGCCTCTACCGCTTCACGCGCATCCTTAAAAACGCCCGTGCCCATCCCCGCGACCATAGCGGCTCCGAGCGGCGTCGCTTCATAGATCGCGGGGACTTCCAACCGGCAGCCCACAACATCCGCCTTGTTTTGCATCCAGAACCCGTTGCGCGTCGCCCCGCCGATCGCCACTATTTTTTGCGCCTCTCCAAGGCAGTTCCCCGCAAACGCATCCACCATCATCCTGAACTGGTAGTTGAGGCCTTCTATCACGCTCCTGATCATATCCTGATTGCGTATTTGATTGTGCATCCCCAAAAACGCCCCCATAGAATCCGCATCATGATACGGCGTTCCCGCGCCCGAAAAATGCGGTAAAAATATACATCCCCTGCTGCCCGCGACAGACTGCCCGCACGCCTGTGTGATCGCGTCCCATATGCCGATGCCCTGCGTTTCCGCGATCAATTTTTCTTCCGCCGCCAGATTCTTTTTCAGCCATTCCGTCATATCTCCGCTCACCGTACATCCGACGTAGCAGTAGCGCTCAGGCACGACATGCCCTTCGATATAAAAACCGCTGTTAAAAATCTGCTCCGATGTATCTGCTTTTGCGGAAGCCTGCACCACCATCTCCCACGTTCCGGTAATGTCCATCAGCACGCCCTCATCGATCGCGCCCACCGCAAGCGCGCCGCAAATATAATCATGACCGCCCAAAACGACTTTTGTCTGCGGGGAAAGCCCCGTCTGCCGCGCTACCATAGGCAACACCTCTGCCAGCACGTGTCCCGCCTGCCGCGGATGCGGAAAGATCGTATCCGGCACGCCCGCCTGATCGATCAATGATTTACACCATTCGTGAGTTTTCACATCAAATACGGACGTTGTAGTTGCCATCGAATAATCTGTTGCCATCTCCCCACAGAGCATAAAGTTCACAAAGTCTTCGATCAGCAGCCATGTTTTCGTCTGTTCCATGATCTGTGGATGATTCTCCTGCATCCACATCATACGGTAAACACTGTCGATCGACTGTACCTGCTTTCCCGTCTGTTCGAAAATATACTTTGCACCAGCCTTTTTTGAAAGCGCCTCGCTTTGCGGTATCGTCCGCGGGCAATGCCACGATATGATCGGGTAAAGCGGTTTGCCCTCTGCGTCAAGCGGCAGCCCGTCCATGCCGAACCCCGTCACCGCAAGCGCAGTGACCGTGTGCGGGTCGGGGAGCTTGGAAAGCGCTTCCATAATTGAATACACGACACAATCCCAGATCCGCTGCGGCTCCCATACACACCATGCCGGTTGTTTTTTATCATATGTCAGCGGGGTCTGCTGCGATCCGGACGCAATATGATTGCCCCTGTCGTCATATACCACCGCCTTGATCGTCGTCGAACCGATGTCGATGCCCATCAAATATCCCATACGTTTTTC
>NZ_JAYFPU010000019.1:0-4504 GCF_034927525.1 Christensenella sp. | reverse complement strand
TTTCGATACATTTTTTAGTTCGATACTTTCCATTTTTTATCCCTCTCCGTAAAGGATGCTCAAAATCTCTTGTAATTCTTCGAGCGCAATCCCACTGCTTTTTGCCGTTTCCACCGCATTTTTGAGATACGCTTCGGCAATTTTTAATTGTTCTTCGCGCACAAATTCCACGTTCTTTTTCGCGACAAAGCTGCCTTTGCCCGTAAAGCTCTCGATGAAACCGTCGCGCTCCAGATCGTCATACGCGCGCTTTGTGGTGATCACGCTGATCCGCAGTTCCTTTGCCAGCAGCCGCATGGACGGAAGGGCGTCCCCTTCTTTTAGCACACCCGTCAGGATCATGTTTTTGATCTGCGATGTGATCTGTTCATAGATCGGCTTTCCGCTGGAGTTGCTGATGATGATATCCACTCATCCAATCCTCCGTTTTAAATATTGTATATATACTTTATATACAATATAGCGCTTGTATATTTGTTTGTCAATACTTTTATTGCACGAAAAAAGGAAGCGTTTCTGCTTCCTTCTTTCGGTTATATGGTTTTTGTTCGGGTTAACGTATTGCTGCCGACGGGGTAGGGGTAGGTATCGGAGGCTGTACCGGCGCAGGGGCATCAACCGGTGCAGGCGTGGGCGTAGGTACCGGCCCTTCGTCTGCCGACGGGGTAGGGGTGGGCGCAGCGTCGTAATCTGCCGCAGACGGTTGCGGCGTGGGTGTCGGTACATTTGCCGGGGCTGGTTGTTCGGGCAGCTCCGCATCTGCGTCATTTCCGATGTACTCCGGTACGCTGAGTGACACCATACAGGATTTTGTCTCTCCATCCTTTTGGAACGTTAAGACCGCTTCTACAGTGATTGGAACTTGCTTTTGGGTCGTCCATTCCATTGTTTTCTTTTGGCCGTCCTCAAGAGAGAAGGTATCCCCCATTTGCCCCTCTTTGATTGCAGACGCTTCTACTTTACAATTTTCTATCGTTTTTCCACTGTTGTTTTCTACCGTAAAAATATATTTTACCTTTGCCTCGTTTTGTGCAACAGGCGACATATTTGCCTGAATCGACACGCCATCGGTAACGGCGGCTTCCGGCAGTTCTGCGGGCTGTGGATCCATCGATGCGGCATCGTCCACCGCAGGGGCTGATTCCGTTGCGGCCGGAGCGGGCGTTTCTGCCTGTGCCTGCATGTCCTTATCCGCGGCCTGTCCGAGCGAACAAGCCGTAGTGAAACAGGCGACGAGCATCACCGCTGAGAGCGCTACTGCCGCCAGCTTGATGCTTTTCTTTGTATTTTGTTTCATATATATCCCTCGTATTCTTTGTTCGGCAACCTGTCTTGAGCTGCCGAGAGCCATTCCTAAAAGATATCTTGGCACTTCCTCCCCTGAAAACATGGTGAGCACCGTGTTTGCGTATCGCTTTTTTTCTTCTTTGTCCATACGCTTTACGACAAGACTGTCGCACGCGATCTCCATATCTGTCACAATACGCCTGTCCGCAAGCCATACCACCGGATTGAACCACCATACCGCTTTTAACAGGTTCACCAGCATACGCACCAGATAATCGCGCCTGCGGTAATGCGTCAGCTCGTGCAGCATCGCGTAGCGCAGCACACCATCGTCTGCATCCGCCATATCGGCCGGCAGCAAGAGCTTAGGACAAAAGGCTACCGTGAGCGCAGGCGTAGTAAGCCCTATACACAAACGCATGGGGATAGCACGCCGCACACCCGCCTCCTCTTTGCATTGCTCAAAGATACGCGCGATCCGGCTGTCCGGCAATACCCCGTTTTTTTGCAGCATTGCGTGCATACGTGCCGCATAAAGCAGCATATAGGCCATGACGACGGCCACGCCCGCGAGCCATACGATCAGTACGATCTGTTGTGCAGACAGCGCAGCCACGTGCGCCGCCGGTGTTCCCGTAATGGTTTGTGCGGCTGTACCCGTCGTATATGGAACCGTCTGCTGCACGGCATTTGCAGGCAATGTAATGAAATGGAACCCACTTTCTATCGTTATCGGAACCAGCAGTCGTGCGATCAGCAGAAACCACAGCCCGTACTGCAGCGTTGGTGATAATTTGTTTTTGAGTAGTTTCTGGAACAGGACAATACCGCAGAAAATCACCACGGCATAAACGGAGACAGACAAAAGGGTATTTGCTACCGCCATATCATTCACTTCCTTCCGAAAGCTCGTCTATCAGCGCCTTTAACTCCTTCTGGTCTTGCTTTGTCAGTTTGCTTTGCTGGATCATGCATACAAGCAGCTGCTTTGCCGCCGCATCGTCCATTTTGTCAAGCAGGCTCCGGCTTTCCTCGCGGATACACGCCTCCTGTTCGCGCAGCGGATAATAAAACTTGTCCCTGCCCTTTAGGTCAAAGCCCACAAAGCCCTTTTTCACCAATTTGGACAGGTAGGTCGCGTACGTCGTATAGCTCCACTTGACGCTGTCACCCATCGATCGAATCACCTCGGAAAGCGTTTGCGGCTCTTTGCCCCAAAGCGCGGACATCACAGCCCATTCGGGCCCTGTCAGTGTTGTTTTCATCCTTGCTTCCTCTCTTGCTCTGTTCTCGTGTTACGATTGCAATAGTTTTATTACTATGATTATAGTAATAATGTTTTTGATTGTCAATACTTTTTTTGCAGGGTTACCCCTCGTGAAGGATATATTGCCCTTTTCCGTTTCTTTTTGCCTGATAGAGCGCATTGTCGCTCTCGTGGTAGAGTGTTTCAAAATCTTTTTTGATTGCAGGATTAAAAAATGTGCCGCCCAGACTGACCGCAATATGGAAATCCGGTATCTTGGGGAACGACACCATACCGATGCTCTGGAGCAGCCTATTCATGAGATCACGTCCGCTGTCCACATCCGTTACCCCTATGATATATGCGGCAAATTCGTCGCCGCCCATACGCATCACGACGTTTTCTCCCTTGAAAAGCTTTTGCAGGCCGCCTGCAACGATTTGAAGCACCAAATCCCCAGCGCTGTGTCCATATTGATCATTGATCGATTTGAAGTCGTCCACGTCCAGTATACAAAACATCCCGCCGATCCCCCGATCGATCAGTGCTTTGATCTTCGTTTCTCCTGAGCCCCTATTGAATATTTTTGTCAGGGAATCCCTCTCCGAGACGATTTTCATGCGCGCGGCATATTCCACGTTATATATCCCATCCCTTAAGATGAGGCAGTTGACGCCTATGCCCAGTGCGGTAAACAACACCAGATCGATCATATCGGCAATAAACATCTCTTCTGTTTTTGCGATAAAGCAGCAAACCGTATACGCAGCCGCAACAAACACAATGAACAACACGATCCGCCACGGTTTGTCTAGTATAAACAACGGGAGCACGCAAATGAACACCATTATGGTAATGGACGGTTGCGTCGGATCTAAAAACGTGCCCATCAATATCCCCATGACCATCAACGGCAGCATCCACAAGTAAAACAATACCGTACTGTGCCGGTTATGATTTTTTGTACAGCGCAACACAACATACATCAGCACAAAGTAGGCCAGAATAACCAAAAATTCTGTATTGAACGTAATGGTGCGCCGCATTAGCTGCCCAAACAACACTGCAAAACACATCATTATGATCCCGATCAGGGAAAACGACTTCAGGTTTTGATAGTTGCGGGTTTGTACCTCGTCCTTATATTGATCAAGTGTCGTTCCCTTAAAAAATTGTTTCCATTTTTTATCCATACTTATCCTCTTCATCGATAGGTTGCCGCCGAGGACAAAATGCTCCCGTCGGGCAAATAAAGTCCTTCGCTGTACAAGAAAAGCTTCACGTCGTTTTTGCTCAGCTGGCATTTGGGCCCGAGTCGTATGCTTGTGAGCGCGTCCATGCCGACCTTTTGCAAATTGAGCTCTACGTATGACTTGATGGTTTTGCCCACGACAGTCGTCTTAATACGGCTGAACAGGTCTTTTTGCGCGACGTGCTTGGAACGTTGTTCGAATTTCTCGCAGGCGTTCATGGTGGGCAACGGGAAATTGACCGCCAGCCGCCACTCGTGTTCCTCATGGAACGCCGGATTTTTACAAAACGCGCTTTGTCCGTTGATCGCGCGGAACAGCTTGATGATCTCTCCCGTTGGCTGTGCGTTTTGCTTGAGCAAATCGTTTAAGATATGGAAGATACTGCGGATATACGGGCGGATCATATCCTTTTGTTCCTGCTGTGTATAGCGAATGGGCTGGAACTGAAAGGTATGACCCGGCTCGTTCGTCTCTGGAATATCGACCAGCTTTTTTTGCAGCTTATCCGGACAAAAGCCGATACATACACCGTTGCCATCATCTGCATAGCCACGCCACTGGCTTAAGCTGTCGCCCTGCTCGGAGAAGCAGATCGCGTATGTGATAAAATCGTCGTACCAGTGCTGCCCCGTGCTTTTGAGCTCGTAGCTGATGAGCTCTTGTACCGCATCGCGGCCGCTATATTCTGTCTCTCCGTCCGTAAAAGAAAACGCAAACG
>NZ_JAYFPU010000146.1:0-5582 GCF_034927525.1 Christensenella sp. | reverse complement strand
CGAGCTTTTGGGGATGTGTCCGCGCATCATTATGCTGCGCGACGGCATTCAGGTGGGAGAGGTGCAAAGCGATGAGATCGACCCGGAATACCTGTATTCCCAGACATACGCATGATCCCCTTTCTATAAGGGTTTGACCATAAAAGCACTTGCCCGTTCTCTTTGGATATTTGTTTTTATTTCTCTTTTTGAAAATCTAAGGAGGATTTTTGTATGCGTAAAATCATTGCTTATGACCTTGGTACGGGCGGCATCAAGGCTTCCCTGTTTGATGAAAACGGCGTTTCCCTCGCCGAATCTTTCATACAATACGAAACATACTTCCCTCATGACAAATGGTGCGAACAGCGCCCGGAGGACTGGTGGGACGGCGTGTGCAAATCTACCAAAGCTTTGCTTGAGAAAAATAAATGTGACCCGCGCGAGATCGCGGCGGCGGCGCTTTCGGGGCATAGCCTTGTAGTTGCGCCCATCGGACGCGACGGGAGGTTGCTGCTTGATCAGGTTCCGATCTGGTGCGATATGCGCTCCGGCGATATGCACGAAGCCTTTTTTGCGAATGTTCCCTATGAAAAATGGTATATGACCACAGGCAACGGCGATCCACCCGAGTGTTATTCAGTATTAAAGCTTATGTGGATGAAGGAACACCAACGCGATATCTTTGACCAAACGGATGTTGTGCTCGGTTCCAAAGACTATATTAATTATAAGTTAACCGGTACGCAGTGCACCGATCCCTCGTATGCTTCAGGCTTTGGTGTGTTTAACCTTGAAAAGTGGGACTACGAGCAGGCGTTTATTGACGCGGCGGGGCTTCCCCGTTCCATTTTTCCGGATATCGTCCCGTCGGACGCGATCGTTGGCACTGTCAGCAAGGAGGCTGCATCGCAAACCGGCCTTGTGGAAGGAATTCCCATTGCCTGCGGCGGCGTGGACAACACCTGCATGGCGCTTGGCGCACGTGGGATCGGCGAAGGAAAGATATATACCTCGCTCGGTTCTTCGAGCTGGATCGCCGTTTCTGCCAAGAAGCCGATACTCGACTTGGAAACGCTTCCCTTCGTGTTTGCACACGCGCAAAAGGGATATTATACTTCTGCCGTTTCCATCTTCTCTGCCGGTAATTCGTTTCGTTGGGTGCGTGATACACTGCTCAAGGACGTACTGCCTGAGGAGGCGCGCTACGACCGCATGAATGAAATGGCGGCAACCGTCCCTCCCGGCAGCAATGGTTTGCTTTTCAATCCTACACTTGCGGGTGGAAGCTCGCAGGAAGACAGTCCGCATACGCACGGCTCGTTTGCGGGACTCTCGCTTGGCACAACACGCGAAGACATGGTACGCGCCTCGATGGAGGGGATCGCTATGGCGCTGCGCTGCGTGCTCGACATCCTGCGCAAATACGTTGCTACGCAGGGACAGGAGATGCTCATTTGCGGTGGTGGCAGCAAAAGCAGACTATGGCGGCAGATGTTTGCGGATATTTACAATATGGACGTATTAAAAACAAATGTGGATCAGGATGCGGCTTCTCTCGGCGCGGCGGCGCTTGCCGCAAACGCATGTGGTATTTGGAAGGGATACGACATGATCGAAGGCTTTCACAAGACAGAAGATATCTCCCATCCCATTTCTGAGAACAATGCAAAATACGAAAAACTGCTTGAAGCATACCGCATGTGGTCTGGTGCGCTTTCGCAGCTGGGGGACAAAATGCAGCAGCTCCATCAGGAAAAAGTCTGGTAGCATAAAAAACACCGCTTTCGAAAGTTGAAAGCGGTGTTTTTTATTATTTAGAAATCGTAGCGCACATGCGGGTCGCGCGCGGCCTTTACCTCGTCCGGCCGCCCAACGGGCGTTGTTACCGGCGCGGCATGCAGGCTCTGCGGATCTGTCTTTGCCCTCTCAAAAATCGCGTCAATCGCATAAAGAGCGCTATCCAGCGTTTCCACACTTTCCGTTTCGGTCGGCTCAAACATCAACGCCTCCTCTACGATCATTGGGAAATACATCGTCGGCGGGTGGATTCCCGCGTCGATCATCGCCTTTGCTACGTCAAGAGCAGAAACGCCCGTCTCTTTTTTGAGGCTCTTGAGAGACAATACAAATTCGTGCATGCACGGCGAAGCATAAACAAGGTCTGAATGTTTTTCCAGTGCGCGCAGCATGTAATTGGCATTCAGCACCGCGTGCATGGAAGCGTCTTTTAACCCGTCGCCGCCCAGCGTCAGCATATAACAAAACGCTTTGACGATCACAAGGAAATTCCCGTAATACATTTTGACCTGCCCAATAGAATGCGGCCGGTCGTAATCAAGCACATAAACATCCCCGTCTCTTTTGACGACAGGTACCGGCAGATACTTTTCCAAAAACGCTTTACAGCCTACAGCACCGCTTCCCGGCCCGCCTCCGCCATGCGGCGTAGACAGCGTCTTATGGAGGTTCCAGTGCACCACGTCAAAGCCCATATCGCCCGGTCGCGTCACACCCATGATCGCGTTCATGTTCGCGCCATCATAATAAAGCAACCCGCCGGCGTTGTGTATGATATCGCTCAATTCGCAGATATTCTTTTCAAATTTCCCAAGCGTATTGGGGTTTGTGAGCATCAGCCCCGCGACCGTATCGTCCGCGAGTGCCGCAAGCGCCTGCGGATCGACATATCCGTCCTTGTCAGATGGTACGCTAACCACGTCAAAACCGCACATCGCCGCGCTAGCCGGATTTGTACCGTGTGCGGAATCAGGCACGATGATCTTGCGGCGTTTTTCATCGCCGCGCTCCAAATGGTAGGCACGGATCAACTGCAGCCCTGTCCATTCGCCGTGCGCGCCTGCCGCAGGCTGCATAGTAGTCGCATCCATTCCTGCGATCTCGTTCAGCATTCCCTGCGTGCAATGCAGCACCTCAAGGCATCCCTGTGCCGTTTCCTGCGGCTGCAAGGGATGTATTTCCGTGAATCCCGGCAACGAAGCCAGTTTTTCGTTTATCTTGGGATTGTACTTCATCGTACACGAGCCAAGCGGATAAAAACCGTTGTCCACGCCATGCGCGCGCCGTGAAAGCGCGATATAATGCCGTACGACATCGACCTCCGCCGCCTCAGGCAGGTGTGCCGGGGTTTCGCGCAGCAGCGAAGTATCCGGACGGTATGTGTTTTTCAGTTCGTTTTTCGGCAGCAGACAAGCGCCGCGCCCTGCTTTGCTTTTCTCAAAAATCAATTCCATTACGCGCACACCCCTTTCACTGCTTCGACTAGCCTGTCGATCTCGCGTTTTCCAGTGAGCTCCGTCGCGCACCACAGCATTGTTCCGTCGCCTAAATCAAGCCCGCCGAGGATGCCCTGTGTATCGAGCGCCTTTTGGAGTTTTGCCGGATCGACCAAGCTTTGCGTGACGAATTCATGGAAGAATTCCCCGCCGTATACAGGCGAAAAACCGATCTTTTGCAGTTCCTCTTTTAAATAGTGGGCGTTGGCGTAACATTGCTCTGCCACATCCTTTAAGCCCTCTTTGCCCATAATACTCATATAAATGGCGCTGCGCAGCGCACACCACGCCTGGTTCGAGCAGATATTGCTGCCTGCTTTTTCCCTGCGGATGTGTTGTTCGCGCGCCTGCAATGTGAGCACGAACGCGCGGTTTTCGTCGTGGTCTACTGTCTCTCCGACGATCCTGCCCGGCATTTTGCGCATATTTGCTTTGGTACAAGCCATAAATCCAAGATACGGCCCGCCGTACGCAAGCGGCAGCCCCAGCGGCTGTCCCTCGCCCACCGCAATATCCGCCCCGAGCTCTGCCGCGGTCTTTAAGATGCCGGCGGCAATGGGATTGACCCCCAATACCAGCTTTGCACCTGCTTCATGCACGAGCTCTGCAATTTGGGCAGTGTTTTCGATCAACCCGAAATAGTTGGGCGACGCGAGGTAGACCCCCGCCACCGTTTCATCGAGTTTGTTTTTCAAATCAATCTCGTCCGTTATGCCGTCCGTTGTGGCGATCACCTCGCACCCCATCCCGGCCGGTACAACATAGGTGCGGATCGTTTCTATGACCTGCGGATGTGCACACGAGGATACCAGCACCTTGCTGCGTTTCCTATCCCGCGTCATCAGGCACGCTTCGCCCGCGGCAGAAGCGCCGTCATATACGGAGGCATTGGAAACATCCATGCCCGTAAGCTCGCAGATCATTGTCTGAAATTCAAAGATACTCTGCAATATTCCTTGGCTCATTTCTGCCTGATAAGGGGTGTACGCCGTCACAAACTCATTGCGCGACGCCAAATTTTCCACTGCTGCCGGAATAAAATGGCGGTATGCACCCGCGCCCATAAAGACCGTGCCGTAGATTTTGTTGCGCGACGCGATCCCGCTCAGCTCATGTACCAGCTCGAGCTCGCTTAAGCCTTCGCCTACATCCATCCTTCTTTTCAGACGCACAGCCTCTGGTATGTCCGCATACAGCGCTTCCATATCCGTAAGGCCTATCTTTTTGAGCATAGCCCGGGTCTCATCCGAAGTACTCGGAATATATGCCATTTTATTCCTCCTCTTCGAGCACCTTTTCGTACTCCTCAGGAGAAAGCAGTTCTGCGCCGTCCGTGTTTACGCTACTGAGCTCCACGAACCACGCACCATAGCTGTCGTCGTTGATCATCTCCGGGCTGTCTGCAAGCGCTTCGTTCACTGCCGCGACCGTGCCCGCAATGGGTGCATAAACGTCTGAAGAAGCCTTAACAGATTCCACGACCGCAAGGTTATCGCCGATCGCAAAAACGTCTCCTTCCTGCGGAAGCTCCGCATATACAAGGTTGCCCAGTGTTTCCTGCGCATAATCCGTAATACCGATCCGTGCTTTTCCATCGGGCAGCATCTCTACCCACTCGTGTGATTTTGTGTACTTTAAATTTTTGGGAACGCTCATTTTCTGATCCTCCGTTTTATTTGTTTGCTTTATAAAATGGAAGTTTTACCACTTCCGCTTTCAATTTTTTGCCGCGCACTTCTACCAAAAGCTCATCTTCTTCAAGTCCCGACGGTACAAGTGCAAGCGCGATCGCCGCTCCGAGCGTAGGCGACATCGTACCCGACGTGACCCGCCCTACCTCCGCGCTGCCCGCAAACACCTTCGCCCCTTCGCGCACAATACCGCGGTCAATGAGTTTTAGGCCGATCCGCTTCCTGAGCCGTGCCGGCGTCAGTGCTTCTTTGCCGATGAATTCGTCCTTATCCACCTTGACAGCAAAGCCAAGACCGGCTTCGCGCGGCGTGATCTCCGTGGAAAGCTCATGCCCGTATAAAGGCATTGCCGCCTCAAGACGCAGCGTATCGCGCGCGCCAAGGCCGCAGGGGATGAGACCGTATTCTTCTCCCGCATCCATCAGCATGTCCCACATACGCTCTGCATATTCGTCGTTACAATAAATTTCGAATCCGTCCTCGCCCGTATAGCCGGTGCGCGAAATCAGGCAGGGCATCCCGTCTATCCTCGCCTCTTTTACGAATGTATAATAGACCTCCGGAATGCTTTCCTTCGTCGCAAGCTTTTGCAAAATCTTTTCAGAAAGCGGGCCTT
>NZ_JAYFPU010000028.1:0-14495 GCF_034927525.1 Christensenella sp. | reverse complement strand
AGATAAAACAATGCACTTCAATTTTGACAAGGAATTGGAAAACCCGGTACGCGGGATCATTCGTATTGTAAGCGAAGCGATGCGCGAAAAAGGATATGATCCGGTAAACCAGCTGATCGGATATATTGTTTCCGGCGATCCAACATACATCACAGGATATAAAAATGCACGTTCACTGATCGCAAGCGTTGACAGAGACGAGCTTTTGGAAGAACTGGTCAGTTTTTATATCAAGCAAATATAGCAAAATGAAGATCACGCCCTCCGGTGTCTGGGCGTGATTTTTTGAATAGGAGAAAAGATTTGGCAAGGATCATGGGTCTTGACGTAGGTGACAAAAGGATCGGGATCGCGTTTTCTGATCTGCTGATGATCACGGCACAGGGGCAGGAAACGTATACAAGGACAGAAGAACAGGCTGATATCGATTATATGATCGCGCTCATGGAAAAAAACGACGTAGGCACGATCGTTTGCGGATTGCCTAAAAATATGAACGGGACGATCGGTGAGCAGGCGGAAAAAGTACAGGCGTTTGCGCAAAAGCTGAAAGAAGCAAGTGGAAAGCCGCTGATCTACTGGGATGAACGCTTGACGACAAAAAGCGCGCACCGCACGCTGATCGAAGCGGATATGAGCCGTAAAAAGCGTAAAAAAGTCGTGGATAAAATTGCTGCCGTTTATATCCTGCAGGGATATATGGACAGTATATCGATATGAAAAGGAATCAGAAAGGGAAATAAGACGATGAGTGAAGAAATGAATTTGATCGAAATGCAGGACGAGGATGGTAACGTATTACAGTTTGAACATTTGTTGACGTTTGAAGTAGATGATAGTTTTTATGTTGCATTTACGCCGGTTGAGAAAATGGAAGAATTTGATGTAGGCGAAGTGCTGATCATGCGCATTGAAGAAGTCGACGATGCGGAGGTTTATGTACCGATCGAAACAGAGCAGGAATTAGACGAGCTTTGGGGAATATTCCAGCAGCTTTATTACGAAGACGACGAGGAACAGGAAGAAGAAGACAGCAAGGAATAATATTCTTGCATTCTCTGCATTCTTTGTGATATAATATCAAACGATAACGCACCTGGAGCGGATTTCAGCACTCGTGCCGGAAACGGTGACGCTGGAGGTAAAGCCCAGGGAGGTATATAAACGAGGAGGTTTATTTAATATGTCAGTTATTTCAATGAAACAACTTTTAGAAGCAGGTGTGCATTTCGGACACCAGACACGCCGTTGGAACCCTAAGATGAAACGGTTCATCTTTACGGAAAGAAACGGTATCTATATCATCGATCTTCAAAAAACAGTCAAAGAAGTAGAAAAAGCTTATTATTTTGTGCGCGACATTGCGATGGATAATAAATCCATTCTTTTTGTTGGTACCAAAAAGCAGGCGCAGGATTCGATTGAAGCCGAAGCAAAACGTTGCGGCCAGTTTTTTGTTGCAAATAGATGGCTTGGCGGCATGCTCACGAACTTCAAGACAATGAGAAGCCGTGTTGGAAGGCTCAATAAGATCGAAGATATGGAAACAAACGGAGACATGGAGCTTCTGCCTAAAAAGGAAGTCATCCAGCTCATGCACGAGAAAGAAAAATTGATGAAAAACCTTGGTGGTATCCGTGAGATGAAGGATCTGCCGGGCGCGCTTTTCATCGTTGACCCGAGAAAAGAAAGAATCGCTATCGCAGAAGCTAGAAACCTTGGTATCCCGGTTGTTGCGATCGTCGATACAAACTGCGATCCTGACGAAGTGGATTACCCAATCCCGGGCAATGACGACGCGATCCGTGCGGTCAAGCTGATCGCTTCCAAGATGGCGGATGCTGTGTTGGAAGGCAAGCAGGGCGAGCAGATGGAAGAAGCGGCAGAAGAAGCGGTTGCTGTTGCGACGGAAGAAGAAATTGAAGTTGCTGCTGCCGAAGAGATCGCGGAAGAAATTGCAAAAGAAATTCTTCCCGAAGAAGTAGTAGTGGAAACAATTGTTGAAGCGCCGGCAGAAGAAGTAGTAGCGGAAACGGTGGAAGCTGCAGCAGTTGAGGAAGAAAAATAATCGTTTTATAATATTTGGAGGGAATATCCATGGTTTCAGCAAGTGATGTAAAGACACTGCGCGAAAGATCGGGCGCAGGTATGATGGACTGTAAAAATGCGCTTTCGGAGGCGAATGGCGATCTAGAAAAGGCAAGTGAAATCCTGCGGGAGAAAGGTCTCGCTGCCGCTGTGAAAAAAGCAGGCAGGATTGCTGCGGAGGGCGTTGTCGGCTCTTATATCCATATGGGCGGTAAGATCGGCGTGCTTGTCGAAGTAAACTGCGAGACGGATTTCGTTGGTAAGACAGATGGTTTCCAGGCGCTTGTGAAAGATATCGCAATGCACATTGCGGCGGCAAATCCGCTGTATGTTTCGGAAGAAGAAGTTGATCCGGCTGTTCTGGAAAAGGAAAAGGAAATCTTGACGGCGCAGGCTCTCAATGAAGGAAAACCTGCAAACGTTGTTGAGAAAATGGTAGAAGGCAGAATCAAGAAATATAAGAAAGAGATTTGCCTGCTCGATCAGCCGTTTGTAAAAGACCCGGATAAAACGATCCAGGATCTTTTAAATGAACAGGTCGCAACGATTGGCGAGAAAATTTCTATCCGTCGTTTTGCAAGATATGAAATGGGCGAAGGCCTCGAAAAAAGAGAAGATGATTTCCAAAAGGAAGTTATGGAACAAGCTGGTCTTTAAGACTTTAAATGAGAGAACACATTTGTGTTCTCTTTTTTTTAGCAAAATGTAAGGAGGGCATACTATGATGGAACCCAAATATAAGAGAGTGATCATGAAAATCAGCGGAGAAGCGCTTTGTTCTGAGAAAAACCATCCGCTTGACTTTGAAATTGTTGGAAATGTGGCGGATCAGATCATTGAAATCGCGCAGCAGGGAGTAGAAGTCGGGATCATCGTTGGCGGCGGCAACATCTGGCGCGGCGCGCGAGTGGGCGCGCACATGGATCGGACGACCGCAGATTATATGGGAATGCTCGCAACGGTCATCAATGCGCTTGCCCTGCAGGATGCCCTCGAAGAAAAGGGTTTGCAGACGCGCGTACAGACCGCAATTGAAATGCGCCAGATCGCAGAGCCTTATATCCGCAGGAAGGCGATGAAGCACTTAGAAAAGGGCAGGGTCGTCATCTTTGCGTGCGGCACAGGAAATCCTTACTTCTCTACCGATACGGCAGCGGCATTGCGCGCGGCTGAAATGGAAGTAGACCTTATTATGCTGGCAAAAAATGTGGATGCGGTCTATGATAGCGATCCGAAAACGAATCCGAATGCGCAGCGTTTTGAGTATATTTCTTATATGGATGTGATCAATAAAGGGCTTTGTGTGATGGATAATACGGCGATCACGCTTTGTATGGATAATCATATCCCGATCATCGTTTTTGGCGTAAACGAGAAAGACAGTATCCAGCGTGTGGTCAGTGGTGAGAAGATCGGCACGACGATCAATTAAGAATCAGGCGAATGGGCATTGTGTTTTATGGCTTTTTACGATACAATATAATGTAGAAAATGAAGACCATTTTGTGCAATCTGAAAACGATGAAAGGAATGGGTTTTGATATGCAAATGGAACATGAGGCACTGAAAACAGCAGACGAAAAGATGGAGAAAACATTAAACGTTCTGCGCAAAGAGTTGGTAAGTATCCGTGCGGGGAGGGCGAATGCGCAGCTTCTTGACGGTATTATGGTAGATTATTACGGTACGCCCACGCCCATCAGCCAGGTGGGCAACATTTCCGCGCCCGAGCCGCGGCTGCTCGTGATTTCGCTTTGGGATACGAACATCCTGCATGAGGTGGAAAAGGCGATACAGACTTCCGATCTTGGTATCAATCCGGCAAACGACGGTAAGTTGATCCGCCTTGCATTCCCGGAGGTGACCGGTGAAAAGCGTCAGGAACTGGTGAAGCTTGCGAAGAAGAAGGCAGAGGAGTCTAAAATTGCGATCCGCGCTATCCGCAGAGACGCGAATGAACTGCTGAAAAAGGAAAAGAAGGCAAGTGAATTGTCTGAGGACGATTTGGAAATGCTGGAAAAAGACGTGCAGGACTTAACAGATAAAAAGATCAAGAAAGTGGATGAAATACTGCAGGCAAAGGAACAGGAAATCCTTGAAATATGATGCAGCTTTTGGGGATGCCTCTTGATCAAGTTTCTAAGATGCTGGAAAAGGAAGCGATTCCTTATAAGGTTGTCTGTTACCGGTCTTATAAGCCGTATGAGGATGCCGACTGTGCCCGCGTGATACGTGTGCGGGAGACGGATGGCGTATATGAGCTCGTTGTCGGTGAATTTAAAACAGAAATTGATGAGAGATCCCAAGGATGACCGGCTTTGGGATTTCATTTTTTACAGCACGTGGAGGAGAGAAGAAATTGGGCCTTTTTTCAAAGAAGAGAAAAGCGGAGCTGATCCATCTGGATATGGAGAACTTGCCTGCACACGTCGCCATCATTATGGACGGCAACGGCAGATGGGCGAAAAAGCGTATGCTGCCGCGCGTTGCAGGACATCGTGCGGGGATGAGCAAGGTAAAGACCATCATCCGTATGAGCAGCGATATCGGTATCCGGTATTTGACCCTGTATGCGTTTTCGACAGAGAACTGGAAACGTCCCAAAGAAGAGGTCGGGGCGCTGATGGGATTGTTAATAGAATATTTACAGAAAGAGCTTGACGAGATGCACGAAAGGAATGTAATATTCAATACCATAGGGGATATTACAAAGCTTCCGAAAGAAGTAATCGCGGTGCTTGAAAACGCCAAAGTAAAGACGAAAAACAACACGGGAATGACGCTCAATATAGCGCTTAATTACGGCTCGCGTACCGAGATCGCCGAGGCGGTCAGAAAGATCGCGCAGGAGGCAAAAGATGGCTGCGTTGCGGTCGAGGATATCGATACGCAGACGATCTCCGATCATCTGGAGACGGCAGGCCAGCCGGATCCGGATTTGATGATCCGTACCAGCGGGGAGGAACGCCTTTCAAATTACCTCTTGTATCAGCTGGCGTATGCGGAGTTCTATTTTACGCCTGTATACTGGCCTGATTTTGACGAAGCAGAGTATGAGAAAGCGCTGATCGAATACCAGGGTCGGCAGAGAAGATACGGCGGACTGAAGGGATAGGGTATGTTAAAAAGGATACTGGTCGCGATACCGATCATTATTATTGTGGCACTGGCGCTGTTTGTACAGAGCTGGGTGCTGGCGATTTTCGCGGTTATTCTCGCGTGCATGAGCCAGTTTGAGGTTGTGCGCGCAATGGATGGCAATGGAAAACCTGTTGTAAAATGGGTGAGCTATTTGTTTGCGGGACTGCTGGCGGTGGACTTTGCAGCGCGGTTTGTGCTCTACTATTATTGGGGATGGGCTGTCGCGTACGATATGTCGCGGGATGTGGTCGTATTGTTTGTCATTATGGTGATGCTGACCTTTGCCGCTTCGATGTTCTCGGAGAAGCATACGGCACAGAGTATAAGCAACACGATCCTGACGCTTGTATATCCGCAGTTGTTCTTTGTCTTGTTCTATATGCTGATTCTGAGCGTACCTGCTCATGGAGCATATTTCAGAACATTGGTTCTGCTTTTGATGGTGTTTTTGCCGGCGATGTTTACAGACACGTTTGCGTACTTCTTTGGCATGGCCTTTGGCAAGCGCAAGCTGTGTCCCTCGATCAGCCCGAAGAAGACGGTTGCAGGGTGCGTTGCGGGACTTGCAGGCGGCGTAGTGGCTGCGTTTCTGATCTGGCTGGTGTTCAGCCAGTGGGTGTATGTGGACGGTAGTCATGTGGAGATGGCTCCGCTTGTAAGCTATATTGTCGCAGGTGCAATATTAGCGGTAATTGCTCAAATAGGCGATCTCTCGGCGTCGTTTTTGAAACGCGCGTTTACGATCAAAGACTTTGGAAAGCTGCTGCCGGGGCACGGCGGTGTTGTGGATAGAGTGGATAGCATCATGTTCTGCATCCCTGTGGTATATCTGCTCTCCATTATGTCAGTCATTTAACAGGAGAAATATATTTGAAAAAAATTGCGATATTGGGAGCAACGGGATCGGTTGGACGGCAGACGCTGGATGTGGCGCTTGCATATCCCGAAGAAATAGAGATAGTATGTATGTCCGCGCATACGCACGCGGAAGACCTGGCAGAGCTTGCGAATCTGGCGAGGCCGGAGTATGTCGTGCTGACAGGCGGCGGTGACGTATCCAAACTGAAGTCTGCGCTTATATACGATGCAAAGGTCATCAGCGGCAAGGATGCATTGAAGCTGGCATGCAATGCAGGAGATCCTGACTTGGTGGCGCTTTCTGTTCTGGGGATCGCGGGGCTGCCGGCGTTTGAGGAATGCCTGAAAAACCATACGACAGTGGCGCTTGCGAACAAAGAATCACTGGTGTGCGGCGGCGAGGTCACGAAAAGCATGATCGACGAGACAGGAACGCTGGTGTTGCCTGTGGACAGCGAGCATTCTGCCTTATTTCAGTGCCTTGGGCAGAAGTACGATGTACAAAAAGTACGCAGGTTGTGGGTCACAGCTTCGGGCGGCCCGTTTCTCAACTGGGAAAAAGAAAAAATATATAATGCGCCGAAAGAAAGCGCGCTGAAGCACCCGCGATGGGATATGGGACAGAAGATCACCATAGATTCGGCCTCCCTTGCGAATAAAGGGCTGGAAGTGATCGAGGCACACTATATGTATCACATGGAACCACAGGATATCAAGGTTTTGGTGCATCCGCAAAGCATGGTGCACTCAATGGTTGAATTCGATGATTGCTCGCTGCTGGCACAGTTGGGGCCGGTGGATATGCGAATGCCGATACAAAAGGCGCTGCTCTATCCGCAGATGAAGGAAAGCCGTCTGACAAAGGCGCTTGATTTTTATGAAATCAGCAGACTTGATTTTATTGAACCGGATATGGAGCGATTCCCTTGTTTGCGGCTTGCGTATGACGCAATGGAAACAAAAACGACAGCGGTATTCAATACGGCCAACGAGGCGGCAGTCGATCTGTATCTGAATGATTGGATATGCTTCGGCAGGATACCGGAAATCATAGAAGACAGTATGCAAACGTTCTGCGGCAGAAATCCGCAGAGCATCGAGGAGATATTGTCGATGGACACCGAGATCAGGAAGCATGTAGCAAGCATGCTGTAATGATATACGGTTTTGGAGGAAAATAATTGCAGATAGTTCTTAGTATTATCGTTACGTTGCTGGTGTTGACGGGGCTTGTGGTAGCGCACGAGTTTGGGCACTACATCGTGGCGAAGAAAAACGGGATCAAAGTGACTGAGTTTGCGATCGGCTTTGGCCCAAAGTTGATCAAGTGGTACAGGAACGGGACAGAGTTCTCGATCCGTCCGTTCTTTGTTGGCGGGTTCAATAAATTTGCCGATGATGAGGAAAAAGACCCGGAGCCGGGGGATTTTCGTGCGGCTTCGCTGAAAAGCCGATTTTTGACGATCATTGCCGGTCCGGCAATGAATATTTTGGTGGCGATCATTTTGTCTACTGTCATACTGATGACGGCGGGCGATTTCCAGATCAACCCCAACCCGCAGTTCACGGTACAGGTTCAGGGCACGGAGCAAAGCTCGCCCGCGGAGACGAGCGGGATATTGCCGGGCGACGTCGTGAGGAGCATGAACGGCATTGAAATACACGACAATGCAAGCTGGAACGAAGCCATCAGCGCAGACAGCGGAGATACGCGCAGCGTTGTGTTGGTGCGGGACGGGCAGGAGATCAAACTTGAAGTTCCGTTCTCAGGGACAAGTGAAGACGGCAGTAAGCTGATTGGGATGAACGTGCAGGCAGAGCCTGTAAAATATAATTTCTTTGAGGCGGTCGGCATGAGCTTTCAGTGGCTTTTCCTGATGATGGGACAAATGTTTACCGCGCTTGGGCAGCTGTTCTTTATGGGACAGGGGCTTGAAAATATGGCGGGGATCGTTGGAGTGGTACAGATCGTCGGACAGGTGATTCCGTACGGGCTGGTGAGCATATTGACGCTGTCTGCGCTTCTGAGCGTGAATTTGGCGATCATCAATCTATTGCCTATCCCGGCGCTCGACGGCGGCAAGATCGTATTATACGCGGTGGAGGGCATACGCAAGAAGCCTGCGCCAATAAAGGTAGAAGGAATATTAAACCTGATCGGCATGGTTTTGGTATTTGGACTGGCGATTTTTCTGGTGTTCCAGGATGTTTCCAGATTGGTTACGTGAGGATGGGTGGTATGAGAACCAAAGCGGTTAAAATCGGAGCTGTGAATATCGGCGGCGGAAACAAAGTGGCGATCCAGTCCATGACAAATACCGATACCAAAAAGGTGCGGGAAACGGTACAGCAGATACTGGCGCTGGAGCAGGCAGGATGCGAGATCGTCAGAAGTGCGATCTATGATGAGGAATGCGCACAGTGTATCCCTAAAATCAAGGAACAAATACACATCCCATTTGTGGCGGATGTTCATTTTGATGCAAATATTGCGGTGGCTGCCATTGAAAACGGTGTGGATAAAATACGCATCAATCCGGGCAATATAGGCAACGAGCAGAAGGTAATGCGGGTAGTCGACGCTGCGAGAGCGGCAGGGATACCCATCCGTGTGGGCGCAAATGCAGGGTCGCTCTCCAAGGAGATTTTGAGCAAATTCGGCGGACCAACGCCCGAAGCGCTCGTAGAGAGTGCGCTTTCCAACATCCGTACCTTGGAAAAAGCAAAGTTTGACAACATTGTCGTATCAATAAAATCGTCGAATGCCCCCGTGTGTGTAAAAGCATACCGTGGGATTTCGAAGCTTGTGCCGTATCCGCTGCATTTGGGCGTAACGGAAGCGGGTACATATAACAGCGCAGTTGTAAAATCGGCGGTAGGGCTTGGCTCCTTACTGATAGACGGGATCGGCGATACGATTCGTGTATCTATCACCGGCGACCCGGTGCAGGAGGTGCATGCGGCGCGTGATATTCTCAAAAGCTGCGGACTATTGAAGGATACGGTAGAGATCATTTCCTGCCCCACGTGCGGCAGATGCACGATCGATATCGAAAGAATTGCGACAAGCATCGAGAAATTTACGAAAGACATCAAGGTTCCAATGAAGATAGCCGTTATGGGATGTGCGGTGAACGGCCCGGGAGAGGCGCGTGAAGCGGATCTCGGTATCGCGGGCGGAAACGGCGAGGGGTTGCTGTTCGCGCACGGAGAGGTACTGCGCAAGGTAGACGAATTCGACATCTTGCCCGAGTTGCGGCGTATGATATTGGAATTAGCGGAAGAAAGGGAGCAAAACAATTGAACGCGCAGATCAAAGATCTTGCACAAATCCTTGACAAAATAAATCATGATGCACGCTTTGCAGATGCGATCCGCTTTGACCGTGTGGAGTATTGTGAAGAACAGGCAATGTTGGATGTTTATTTTAAAACGTCGGCACATCTTGAACCGGTTCATTTTTTGAAATTGAGGAATGCACTCGCGCAGTCGTGCGGCGCCGGGCTGTGCATCCTGCTTGATCAATCAGATTTCAGGCAGGGATTGTGTGACGACAACACAACCCTTGAAAAATATATCAAAGATTTTATAGCGTTGACGCAGCCTACGCTGATCCCCTTTATCCGCTGCGCTAAGATCAGCCTTACGGACAGCCTTCTGCATATCGATTTTGACAGCGATATGAGTGAAGGCATTTTTGCGTCCATGGGAATCAAAGAGAAAATTGAGGCATACCTGCGAGATGCGTATGGCATACAAGCAATGGTGCGTACCGGTATCTCGGATGATGCGGCAGGGGAATATGAGCCGGGTGAAGAAATAGGCAAGCTTCTGGCGGAAGAAAACAAGAAGGAAGAAGCGCCCAAAAAACAGCAGCGGGCAGAGCGAAAAGCGATTATGGCAGAGGACACGCCGCCGTGGGAGGAAAGGCCGACAGCAGCGCCGCGTATGCAGCGTGAGGCAGCACCGGTGTTCGCTGCACAGATATGTAATCTTCGGGCGGATGAAAAATGTACGATCGAAGGGGAAGTCGTTTTTACGGAAGACAGGGAATTAAAAGATGGAGAGCTGGTCAAGCACAAGTTTGTAGTGTGCGACTACAGCGCGAGCATCACTTGTTTTTTTCTGGAAAGCAGCAAATATAAGACAAAACTGGTTGCGCCCAAGGTGGGGCAGTGGATCGTGGTGTCGGGGATGTGTACGGACGATCCCTACGAGCATGAAAAGACGATCAAGGCACAGAAGATCGAGCGTTCGAGCCATAAAGACAGGGAAGATACCGCAGAGGAAAAGCGCGTGGAGCTGCATACGCATACCCAGATGTCTGCGCAGGACGGCGTGTCGGATGTAAAAAAGATCATCAAACGTGCGGCGCAGTGGGGGCACAAGGCGATTGCAATTACAGACCACGGTGTTGTACAGGCGTTCCCTGATGCGGCAAACGCCGCGAAGCAAAACGGCATCCGTGTTATTTATGGCGTGGAAGCATATATGATTGACGACTCAAAAAGAGTCTATGATTCCGGCAGGTCGAAAAGCTTTGATGAAGAATACGTTGTTTTTGATATTGAAACGACAGGGCTTTCGCACATCAATTGCGATATTACGGAAATTGGTGCGGTGCGCGTGAAAAACGGCGAAGTCACAGATCGATTCCAGAGCTTTGTAAAGCCGTCGAAACCGATCCCGCCCAAGATCGTTTCGCTTACGGGCATCACAGACGATATGGTGAAGGACGCACCGCTTCCGGAGGAAGCGCTGCGTGCATTCAAAGAGTTCTGCGGCGAAGACGCGGTACTTGTGGCGCATAATTCGGATTTTGATACAAAATTCATTTTCCATAAATCCAAGGAGTTTGGGATATCTTATCGCAATAAGGTCGTGGATTCGCTTGCGCTGTGCCGCCTTGCTTTCCCCAAACTTAAAAACCATAAACTGAATACGGTGGCGGCGTATTTGCGCATCCCGCTTGAGCACCACAGAGCGGTGAATGACGCGGTCTGCACAGCGGAAGTAATGCTGCGCTGCTTTGAAGAATTCCGTAAAAACGATGCACAAGATATGCAGGGTGTGAACAGCTTGTTCGCAGGGCATGCCGGTGGGAAAAATGCGAAAGCGTATCATACCATCATTCTGTGTAAAAACAAACGGGGGCTGCGAAACCTGTATAAGTTGATTTCTCATGCGCATCTGGATCACTTTTACCGCAAGCCGCGCATGCCTAAGAGCCTGATCGAGGAACACCGCGAAGGGCTTATCATCGGTTCCGCTTGTGAAGCAGGAGAGCTTTATCAGGCGCTATTGATGGGCGCATCGGAAAAGAAACTGGAAGAAATTGCAGGTTTTTACGACTATCTGGAAATCCAGCCGGTTGGAAACAATGCGTTTATGGTAAAGCAGGGGATTCTAGCAAGCGATGAAGATATCAAAACATGCAATCGCAGGATCGTGGAGCTTGGGAAGAAGCTTTCAAAGCCTGTAGTAGCGACCTGTGACGTACACTTCCTCGATCCGCAGGACGAATATTTCAGGCGCATCATTTTTCAGGTGCAGGGGTATGACGATACGGAGCAGGCACCGCTTTATTTGCGTACGACAGACGAAATGCTAAAAGAATTCGCATATTTAGGGGAGCAGACTGCATACGAAGTGGTTGTGACCAACTCAAATAAAGTAGCGGATATGACGGAGGAGATCGAGCTCTTTCAGTCGGACACGGCAATGCCAGTGATCGAGGGCGCTGCCGACAAGATCACGGAGCTTGCTTTTCGGACGGCGAAGGAGAAATACGGCGATCCGTTGCCTGAGCTCATTGAAGCAAGGCTGAAGCGCGAGCTTGACTCGATTGTGGGTCACGGCTTTTCCGTGCTCTATTACAGCGCGCACCGATTGGTTAAAAAATCAAACGAGGACGGGTATCTGGTCGGTTCGCGGGGGTCTGTCGGTTCCAGCCTTGCGGCGACGATGACGGGAATCACAGAGGTTAACCCGCTGCCGCCGCATTATGTATGCCCGAACTGCAAGCATTCTGATTTTGATATCGACAAAGAAAGCTATGCGGTGGGCGTTGATTTGCCGGACAAGGATTGTCCTCAATGTGGGACTGCGTATTTAAAAGATGGATATGATATCCCGTTTGAAGTATTTCTGGGCATCGACGCGGACAAGGTGCCAGATATCGACCTCAACTTCTCAGGTGAATATCAGCCCGTCGCGCACAAATACACGGAAGTATTGTTTGGAGAAGGGCATGTGTACCGCGCGGGGACGATCAGTGCGGTAAAGGACAAGATCGCATATGGTTATGTAAAAAAATTCCTTGAGCAAACGGGAACCTACGCAAATGAAGCGGAGATCAACCGTCTGGTACAGGGCGTTTCGGGCGTCAAGAAAACCACGGGACAGCACCCGGGCGGGATCGTTATCGTGCCGTCCGACAGGGAGATATACGAATTTACGCCTGTCCAGCGTCCGGCGGATTCGGCAGACGCTGAATGGGTAACGACGCACTTTGACTTCAACTCTATGCACGATATCCTGATCAAACTCGATATTCTGGGGCACGACGTTCCGACTATCATAAGGCTGCTGCAGGATATGACAGGCATCGATCCGCTGACCATACCACTTGACGACAAGCCGACGATGGATCTGTTTTCGGGTTTAAAGCCGCTCAAGCTAAAGCCTGCCGACCTGCTCGGCATACAGACGGGCACGCTAGGCATACCGGAGTTTGGCACAAAGTTTGTGCGTCAGATGTTGATGGATACCAAGCCGACCAGTATGGCGGAGATCATCCGCATCAGCGGACTTTCCCACGGTACGGATGTGTGGATCGGAAATGCGCAGGATTTGATCAAGGCGGGGACTTGTACTTTGCGTGAGGCGATCTGTACCCGTGATGATATTATGAACTATTTGGTGGACAAGGGCGTAGAGAAGCGCACGGCCTTCTTTATTATGGAGGCGACCAGAAAGGGAAAGATCGCTAAAAACGGCTTTACGGAGGATATGCAAAAGGCGCTTGACGATGCGCATATTGCGGAATGGTTTGTGCAGTCGTGTAAAAAGATCAAATATATGTTCCCTAAGGCGCACGCTGCGGCATACGTCATCATGGCCTACCGCATCGCGTACTGCAAAGTGCATCATCCCGAGGCGTTTTATGCGTCGTATTTTACCGTGCGCGCGGGCGAATTTGACGCGTCCTATGTGACGGGCGGGGTAGATGATATCAAGAAAAACTGGCAGATGCTTGAAAACAAGGGAAAAAGCGCAACTGCAAATGAAAAAAACATGGCGACGATGCTCGAGGTGGCGTGTGAGATGTATTTGCGCGGCATCCACTTTTTGCCGGTCGATCTTAAAAAATCGGATATCGATAAGTTCCGGATCGAGAAGGACGGCATTAGGCTGCCCTTCCTTTCTGTGCCCAAGCTGGGCATCAGTGTTGCGGCTGCCATTGCCGAGGAACGGGAAAAGGCGGATTTTCTTTCCATTGAAGATTTACGAAAGCGGGCAAAGGTATCGGCATCGGTGATCGAAGAAATGCAAAAAATGGGTACCCTTACCGGCCTCACAGAAACAAACCAGCTTAGTTTGTTCGATTTGTAGCGTACTTGATTTTCAATTGACTATTGCGTGCGGCGGCTATATAATATATGAGTGAGTTTTCTTATGGAATTGCGTTGTGCAAACGTTCCGGCACAGGCAGTTCCGTTTTTCATCATTGGCGCACGAACAGGCTTTCGGGTGTGAATGGAAATAATAGAATTGGGAGGAACAACAAATGAGGAAGCGAAGCGTAATCGGCATTATTGTTACATTTGTTTTAATTGCTTTGCTGTGTATCTTTCTCGTAAACGGTTTTTCTGCCGGTATTTATGATATCAAGCCCTTAAGCGGTATTCAGCAGGGACTTGATTTGACCGGTGGCGTATACGTCGTTTACCAGGCGGATGACACATCAATAGAAAATTTTGATCAGAAGATGGACGGGGCAATGCTTGTCTTGCGGCAGCGTCTCGACGCAAAGGGATATACGGAGGCGACCATCACAAAACAGGGCTCGGATAAGATCAGGGTAGAGATACCGATCAATGAGAGCAGTGAGGTGAAGGATCCGGATGAAGTATCGAAATTCATTGGTACGCCCGCTAAGCTTGCATTTGTCGATCCGGATGGGAATACGATCTTGCAGGGCGAACAGATCGAGCGTGCACAGGTAACGCAGGATTCAAGCAATCCAAATGCTTATGCCGTGGCTTTCAAGTTAAACGACGAAGGTGCACAGGCGTTTGGGGAAGCGACAAAAAAATATGTAGGAAAAGAGATATCCATCACCATTGACGGAGAAACGATTTCCGCGCCGACAGTGCAGTCCGTGATTGCAGGCGGCGAAGGCGTGA
>NZ_JAYFPU010000320.1:0-2243 GCF_034927525.1 Christensenella sp. | reverse complement strand
TGCATCCGCAACTAAACAGGTCACCGTCGGTCTGCCGGTTTTGGAATCAGGCGTCGTTGCACCTACGATCACAAAGCCAGTGCCGCCCTTCGCAATCTCTGCATGATGGTGGATATCCCTGTCGCTTACAGAACCGTCCGCATTGGAAGAACTGATATCCGTAGGCACGTGTACAATACGGTTGGGTACCTCAAAGTTTCCTATTTTAAGCGGTTTGAATAAATTTTCAAAATGTTTCATTATTTTGTCCTTTCTTATTACAGCACGATGCCAAAATGATCGTACAGAGCCTTGTCATATTCTTCTTTGTTTTTTGTCCGGCACGCAATTACGCCGTCCTTTGTAAACCTGCGGAATTCAGGAACCTTCTCCCCGTCTTCCCCCACTACCTCAGTCATGGTATTTCTGCCTTCCGGCGTGCGGATATAGACCATGGTTACGTTTTTGAATATCGAATCCGGATGCGTCACGCACCAGTGATTGGGCATCTCGAAATCGATCGGAAACTGTACATCCTCTGTAAAGGAATATATCCTGTTCCATTCCCCTTTGTATATCCCCTGTACCAGCCAGCCAAGCGCGGGATGCTGTATCATACGAAAGTTTTCCCCGTCGATCTCCTGTATTACGTCCGCTTTGATCTCGATTGGCCACACAGGAGCCTGTACGCCTACGCCTACGTCTGCAATATATCTTTTCCCGTCGAGGATCACCCGAGCGATCCTGTGGCGTCTCATGGGCATTTCAAGCGGTTCTCCTTCCAAGTATCTGCCGTAGTATTCCACCACGTCAAATCCCAGCCTGCGGAGCAGCCATGCAAACAGCCCGTTGAGTTCGAAGCAGTAACCGCCCCTTCTGCGCCTGACGATCTTATCGTAAATATCTGGCAAACTGACAGAAATATATTTCCCGGCGCGAATATCCAGGTCTTCATATGGCACGGAATATACGTGTGCTTTTTGCAGCCCACGCAGCGTCTCCATCGTGGGCTCGAGCGAGCCCTTGTAGCCGATGCGATCAAGATACCCTTGTACATCAAGCCCTTGTGCATCATCATCGAAATATTTTTCAAGGATCATCCTGTCATTCGTTAATTCGTCCATATTTAATTCCTTTCTGAATAAAAGTTGCAGGAAAATAAAAGTTATACTTCAAGTATACTCAAATTATACAAAACAATGCTTATAAGAAGCAATAACACTTCCGACGGGAGTGTTATCATTTGCGGTTTAAGATTTAGTGATTGAAATTGCGGTATTCCGCCGGAGACATGAACACATACTTATGAAACACCTTATAAAACTGGTTCATATTGGTATACCCGGACAGATTTGCGACCGTATTGATGCTGTCGTTTGTGGTTAACAATAATTTCTTTGCCTTGGTAAGACGCAGGAATGTAACATATTCCTTAAAGGGCATGCGCATCGCTTCCTTGAATAGGCTACGAAAAGCAGATTCACTCATATGCAGCTTGTCTGCAACTTCCTGTACTGTGATCGCAGTATCAAAATGCAGGTTGATATATGCGATTGCATCGGCAACCCTCGCGTGTCCCAGACTGTCAGGCGTATAGTATTCCTCATACACCGACTGATAGTGCCTCATTAGCAGAGCAAGTGTTTTCCTTACGCCTGCATCCAGCTCATGCCGGTACGCTGTCTCTTTTTTGTTCCAGATATCTCTTAAAGTCAGCACTTCCTTAGAGATGGCCTGCGCGACAGGAAGAGAATGATCGATTTTATTATCAAATGTTTTTGTATTGTAATAAAATGGATATAGATATTCAAAATCGAACTGTCGGCTGCCCGGCGCGGCGATCAGCGCAGGCAGGAAGATCACAAAAATATATTCCGTCTGTTCCTGCGGGCCGGATATCGCAACATGGTTTTCAAAATCGCTGACAATAAAAACGTCGCCGGCCTCGACATCGTATTCCCTGTTGGTAAAGATAAACTTTCCGCTGCCGCCGGTACACAGGACGATTTGCAGATAATTATGCCAATGTATTTTTTCATGGTCGCCTTTTGTCACAAACTCCAGAAGGCTCAAAGGAAATTCGGCGTCCATTTCATAGTTCCAAAAGAAACTGCTCAAAGAATTTATCTCCTGTTTCTTTTATTTTCTACATCATATCACGATTTGTGTGGGGATACCATAAAAAACACCGCAGAAGCGGTGTTTTTACAGTCATTTTACTTATCTTTCGTCAAGCGGAATATATGCGCGCGGCTCCTGCACAT
>NZ_JAYFPU010000338.1:0-10507 GCF_034927525.1 Christensenella sp. | reverse complement strand
GCTTTGTGATGGATACGGACTGGCAGCTGGGGCTTACGGGCCGTAACGGATGTGGAAAAACGACGTTGTTAAGACTTTTGAAGGGTGAACGGGAATATGCGGGCAGGATACAATCGGATGTGGCGTTCGATTATTTTCCGTTTGCATGTAAAGACCCTCTTGATATGACGATCGATGTGATTATGGATACATCGGGGTGTGAGCAGTGGGAAGCAGCTAAGGAAGCGTCGCTGTTGGAGCTTACGGAGGACGCTTTGTGGAGGCCGTTTGGGACGCTGAGCAATGGGGAGCAGACAAAGGTGCTTTTATGTGCGTTGTTTTTAAAGCCGGGCAATTTTTTGTTGATCGACGAGCCGACAAACCATCTGGATGCGCGTGCGCGTGAGGTGGTCGCGCGATACTTAAGCGCTAAGAAAGGATTTATCCTCGTATCGCACGACAGGGTGTTTCTGGACGGCTGTATCGACCATATCATGTCTATCAACAGGGCAGATATCGAGATACAGAGCGGGAATTATTCTACATGGAAGCAAAACCGCGAACAGCAGGACAAAAACGAGCTGGCGCGCAACAGCGAACTGAAAAAGGAAATCAGACGCTTAAGGGAGACTGCACAGCAGAAGGCGGACTGGTCGGACAAGGTAGAAAAAACGAAAAAGGGGACGCGCGTTGCGGGACTGCGGCCGGATCGGGGCGCAATCGGGCACAAGGCCGCTAAGATGATGAAGCGTGCCAAGACGGTCGAAACACGCACACAGAAGGCGGTGGAAGAAAAGGAAGGCCTGCTGAAAAACATTGAAAAAGCGGATACGGTTATGCTAAAACCACTTGCATACCATGCCGCGCAGCTCGCGGCGCTCGACCGTGTGACGATCCGGTATGGTGAAAAAGAGGTATGCGGGCCGCTGAGCTTTGCGATCGGCAGGGAGGAGAGGATTGCCCTGCTGGGGAAGAATGGCAGCGGAAAGTCGAGCGTGCTCAAGCTTTTGATGGGAGAGGATATCCCGCATACGGGGAAGTGCGTGGTCGGCAAGAATGTACAGCTATCGTACATCCCGCAGGACACTTCGTTTTTGCGCGGCGGCCTTGACGCCTTTATTGCGGAGCATGCGCTTGACGGGACGCTGATACGCACGCTTCTGCGGAAGCTTGGATTTGCGCGGGAACAGTTTGAAAAACGGTTAGAGGATTTGAGCGCAGGACAAAAGAAGAAGATACTGATTGCCAAAAGCCTGAGCGAGTCCGCGCACTTATATATCTGGGACGAGCCTCTCAACTTTATCGACGTGATCTCGCGCATACAGGTGGAGGAGCTGCTGCGCGAATGCGGCGCGTCTATGGTCTTTGTGGAGCACGATGCGGCATTTGTACAGAATGTGGCGACGCGGCAGATACAGTTGTAAGTAAATTTACTTTTGGGGAGCCATCTGGTAAAATAAGACGGATGAAAAGCAAACGAGGTAAAGAATGAATTTTGAATTTACAGTTGAAAAACGGGACAGCGGCACGCGGGCGCGTACGGGCGTCCTCAAGACGCCGCACGGTGAGATAAAAACGCCGGTTTATATGCCGGTAGGAACACAGGCTACCGTTAAGGCGATGACCAACGATCAGGTGCTTGCGGTGGGCGCGCAGATCATTTTGGGGAATACATACCACCTATATATGCGGCCGGGGCATGAGCTGATCCGCGAAGCGGGCGGACTGCACAAATTTATGAACTGGAAAAAGCCGATCCTCACGGACAGTGGCGGCTTTCAGGTGTTCAGTCTGGGCGACCTGCGTAAATTAAGCGAGGAAGGCGCGGCCTTCAGGTCGCATCTTGACGGATCAAAGCATATGTTCACACCGGAAAAGGTAGTGGAGATCGAGGAAGCACTGGGGCCGGACATTATGATGGTGCTCGACGAATGTACGCCGTATCCGGCAGATTTTGAATATACCAAGCATTCTATGGAGCGTACACACCGCTGGGCGCAGCGGTGTAAGGAGGCGCAAACAAGGGACGATATGGCGCTGTTTGGCATTGTACAGGGCGGCATGTACCCGGAGCTGCGCGCAAGGAGCGCGGAGGCGATCGCGGAAATGGACTTCATCGGCAATGCGATCGGCGGACTTTCTGTGGGGGAACCTAAGCCCATGATGTATGAGATGCTCGATGTGGTCAACAAGATATTGCCGGAGGAAAAGCCGCGCTACCTGATGGGCGTTGGCTCTGCGGACTGCCTTGTGGAGGGTGTTGCACGAGGTGTGGATATGTTTGACTGTGTGCTGCAAACGCGCATTGCCCGTAACGGGACGGCGCTGGTGAGGGAAGGGAAGCTTGTGATCCGCAATCAGGAATACGCAAAGGATTTCCGCCCGATCGACGAGAACTGCGACTGTTATGCGTGCAGGAACCACACGAGGGCGTATATCCGCCATCTTGTGAAGACGAATGAGATTTTGGGGGCGATATTGCTCTCTATTCATAATACGCGTTTTACGATACGGTTGATGGAGGAGATACGTACGCACATCGAAGAAGGTACGTTTGAAGAATTCCGGCAGAAATTTATGGCTGCATACCGCGCATAGTGGAAAGTAGAGACAAAGCAAAGAAAACATCTACAAAATTTAATGTAAAAAATCCGCGAAGTTTGAAGCTTTAATGCAAGCGAAGAATATGCGGATTTTTTGTTGGAAAAATACATAAAACTGCTATATTTAGCTGTTTTAATGAAAAAAAGCAAAAATCTGCACCTGCAAATATGCTTTCGAAACGAAAAAACAAATAAAAAAGATGAAAAACAAATAAATAAACATATTGACATTCAAAAGTGAAAATGATATATTTGTTTTACAAGAAAAAGCAAATATCAATCGAACGCAACATTTACAGCGACAAGCTCTGAAATGAATTCAATATATATGGATGCAGCATTGGCAGGACGTGGTTTTGCCACAATATTTCTTTGCCTAAAACAAGGTCTTTCAGCCCTTTTGATGTAGTGCGCGCATTGCTCCTTAAGGGGCAAATAAAATAATAAGTTCAATATACGAGGAGGAAAAGAAAAGATGAAAAAAAGATTTATGGTTACCGCAGTATGCTTATTGCTTGCTGTAGTAATGCTGGCAGGGTGTACGGCTGCACCGGCGGCATCTTCTGCACCTGCATCGCAGGAACCGGCAGAGACATCAGAAGCTCCGGCAGAAACTTCAGAGGCTCCGGCAGAGACATCGGAAGCTCCGGCGGCATCGGACAATGGCGCGATCGTAAGCGACAGCAGCAATGTGTCACTTGACGATTATACGCCGGCAAAGAAGGAATACAACTTCTACCTTACGTACAAGCTTGTACATCCGTGGTGGGACGCTGTAGGCCTGGGACTTGAAGAAGCGCAGAAACAGTATGCTGACAAAGGCATCACGATCAACTATGAATATACTGCTCCTGTTACGCCGGACGCAACGGATCAGGTAAGCAGACTGGAACAGGCTGCGGGCAGAAACTTTGACGTGATCGGCGTTGACGTAAACGACATCAAGATCGTTACGCCCACCATCAACAACCTGATCGATCAGGGCGTAAAAGTAATGACATTCTCGAGCTCTGACGCAACGAAGGAAGACGGCTGCAAGCGTATCGCTTATGTCGGTAACACGCACAACAAGCAGGACGGTGCAGACCTTGCGGAAATCCTTGCTGAAAAGATCGATTACAAAGGACAGGTCGCGGCTCTTGGCGGCACGATCGGTGCTCCCTGCCATGAAGACCGTATTGCCGGCTTCAAAGAAGTGATGGAAAAATATCCTGACATCGAAGTAGTTGAGATCCAGTATGACAACGACCAGGTGGAACAGGCTCTGACATATGCAGAAGGCTTCCTGCAGAAATATCCTGACCTTAAGGGCATCTTCTGCAACAACATGGGCAACCCGATCGGCGCTGCGCAGGCTGTACTTGACGCCGGCAAAAAGGACGACATCGTCATCGTTGGTATGGATCATGACAAACGCGCTCTTGAATATTTGAGAGACGGCGTGATCTCTGCCCTTGGAGTACAGGATTGCTTCAAGATGGGCTTTGACACGATCCAGACAGCGATCAAGATCGCAGACGGCTTAGAGCCCGGCGACGCATATCCGGAACAGACACAGGAAAAGACGACGATCATTTATCCGGAAGGCGCACAGCATCTCCTTGATATGCTGTATCCTGAATCTTAATGGTAGTCAGATAGCAGAAGAAACATAAGAATGATCTTTTGGGCAATGGCCCCGCCCCGCGAACTTGCGGGAGCGGGGCTGCGGCTCGGAAGAAATGATTTAGGAGCCATGTTGGAGGACGCTTATGTCTGAATTTATTTTAGAAATGAAAGGAATCGTCAAGGAGTTCCCTGGAACGCTTGCCCTCGACCACGTAGATTTCAGCGTGAGGCCGGGCGAGATCATGGCGCTGATCGGTGAAAACGGCGCTGGAAAAAGCACGCTGATGAATGTGCTGATGGGAATCCACCAGCCAAACGAAGGCGAGATATTGCTGGAAGGAAAGACGATCGAAAACAAAACGCCAAGGGAAGCGCTTGATAAGGGGATCGGGATGGTTCCGCAGGAGCTTAACTTGGTAGGCGATATTTCTATCGCGGAAAACATTTTTTTGGGAAGCCATCAGAAAAAGAATGGCGTGATCGATTGGGAGAAAACATACGAAAAAGCGGAAGAAGCGCTAAAGCAGCTTGACGTGGAAATGGATCCGCGTAAGAAGGTGAGTGAGATATCGGCGGCTTACCAGCAGCTTGTATCCATTGCCCGGACACTGATTGCGGGATCGCACATTATTATTTTCGACGAACCGACCGCATCATTAACTTTGAATGAAACGCAGCACTTATTTAATAATATACGTAAACTGAAAGCGGCTGGAAAGTCCATTATTATCATTACGCACCATCTGGACGAGGTCGAGGAGCTTTCCGACCGCGTGAGCATTATGCGCGACGGCAAGCTGGTGAAGGTCGGCAATACGGCCGATATGCCTATCGATGATATGATCTTTCATATGGCGGGCGAGCATGTGGAAAAGACAGCAAAAGAGGAGCGCAAATATTCGGAAGAGGAATTTTTTGCGGTTTCTGATTTTTCGCGCAAGAAGGAATTTGAGGATATCAATTTTTCGGTGCGCAAAGGCGAGATATTCGGTGTGGCGGGACTTGTGGGCGCAGGCCGCACAGAGCTTTTCAGCTGTATTTATGGGCTGACAAAGCGCGACAGCGGATCCGTCAAGATGGAAGGAAAAGAAATCGACATCCGTTCTCCGCACGAAGCGATCGCTATGGGGATCGGTCTTGTGCCCGAAGAACGGCGCAAGCAGGGGATGTTTCCCGTGATCCCGGTTTATGAAAATATTATGCTGCCCTCTTATGATAAAAACAAAAAGGGCGTGGTGATCGATTTTACTGCGGTCAAAAAGGAATCGGACGAATACATCAAAAAGCTCCGTATCAAAACGCCGTCGGGCAACGTCCCCATCAAGAGCCTGTCGGGCGGTAACCAGCAGAAGGTCATTCTTGCGCGCTGGATGGAGAAAAAAGTCAAATTGCTTATTTTGGACGAGCCGACGCGCGGCATCGACGTTCGTGCCAAGGGCGAGATTTATAAATTGATCCGGGAAATGGCCGATACGGGTATCACGGTCATCGTTATATCTTCAGAAATCGAGGAATTGCTCACGATTTCAGACCGGATGATGATCATGTTCAACGGAAAGGTGAAGGGCATCATTACGCCTGACGATACTGTGGAACGTGAGGATATACTGAAGATTGCACTGCAATAGTTCCGTGATTGATTAAAGGAGAGAACAAAATGGAAAGTTTAGGGAAGAAAAGCTTTGCCCAGACGCTGGGAAAAGGAGTGAAATCGATTTTCACCTCCACGGCAGGCGTGGTATTCGTCGTAACGATGCTGATCACGCTGTTTGTCAATATTGCCACAAACGGTAATTTTTATACGGCTTATAATATTTCTACGTTTACCCGTACGGCATGCTTTACGATCATCGTCGGCTTTGCGCAGACGCTGGTATTGCTCTTGGGAGGAATCGACCTTTCGGTAGCGAGCGTTGCAGGCCTTGCAAGCATGGTCTTTGCGATGCTGGTGCTGGTGATGGGGGTAGACCCGTATGTCGCGATCGCGATCGCAATGATCGCAGGCATCGGTATGGGTGCTCTCAATGGTATTTTTATCTGCGGATTGGGGCTTACGCCTTTTATCGTAACGCTGGCGACGAGCTCGCTGTTTAAGGGGATCGTATACGTGGCGACGCAGGGCTTCCCGCTGACGGGTATCCCGGAGTCTGTCACAGTGATCGGTCAGGGATCGCTGGGAGGAATCCTTCCGTACCCGGTCATCATTATGATCGTGCTGGCTGTGGTTTTGATCTTCATACTCAAGTTAACGAGCTTCGGCCGTCACATCTATGCAGTCGGCGGAAACGAGGAAGCATCCAAGATCGTGGGTATCCGCGTGAACAAAACCAAAATGGGCGTTTATTGCATGGCCGGACTTTTGTCGGCGATCGCGGGCGTGCTTATGGTACTGCGCATGGGCTCCTCGCAGGTCAACATCGGCGAGAACTGGGTCATGCCTTCTATTACGGCGGCTGTCCTTGGCGGTACGTCTATGAATGGCGGCAGCGGGGGCATTGGAGGAACTATCGTCGGTGGATTTTTGATGGCGACGATCTCTTACAGTATCAGCCTGCTGGGCATTTCCTCTTACTGGGATCAGGTGGTTACAGGGCTTGTGGTATTGATCGCCATTTCGATCGACGCGATCCGCCGCAAGAAACAGGCAAGCGTATAACGAAAGGAGAACGAAGCAATGACATATCAGGAACTTTTGGAGCACAATAAAAAAAGAACGGTCAAGCAGCTGGCTTTTTTGACGGACGACATCGACAAGGCGGTCAGGCTGTGGGTGGATAAGCTTAACGTAGGGCCGTGGACGATCTATAAATTCTCCAGCGAAACGATGAAGGATTTCCATGTGAACGGGGAATTGGTGACAGAGCCGTTTGAATTTGAGGTAGCGCTTTCCGACATCGGAGATACGAACATCGAGCTTATGATGCCGGTGAAGGGACCGAATATCTACGGAAAATTCCTTGCGACCAAGGGAACGGGATTGCATCATTTTAAGGAGCATATCACGGACGAAAACATGGAAGCTTATATTGCGGAAATGAAAGAAAAAGGGATGGATGTGATCCAGAGCGGCTGGTGCGGCCCTGACTTCCACGCGTACATCAACACGGAACCGGTGATGGGCTTTAACTATGAGCTGGGAAACTGTCCGGAAACGATCGATATCCCGGAGGAATACATTCGCTATTATCCGGAAAAAGACTGAGCGTAAGGAGAGACGGCTATGAAATACGGGATTACACAATGGAGCTATCCGGGCAATGGGATCTACGCCATGAAATATGTGGCGGAGGCCGGCTATGACGGCATGCAGATCGAGCTCGGGGGTCTTGACAACGGTTACTATATGGGCGAGAAAAAGGTGCGGGACGTATATATGGAAGAAGCGGAGCGCTACGGGCTCGCGTTTCCGTCGATCGTCCTCAATGACCTGATGTACCACGGCCTGATGGGAGACAAGCAGGGCGAGGATTTCAAAAGCTGTATGTATGCGCAGGATTTGATTTTGGAAACAGCGCAGGATATGGGACTTGATTATGTGATGCTTCCCTTCTTCTTTGAATCGGAGATCAAGACGGATGAGGATTTTGAGCGTGCGGTGACGTACATCAAAGAGATATGCGATAAAGCAAAAACGCGCGGGATCAAGATTGGCGCGGAAACGGCGCTCAACTGGGATAAACAGATCGAACTGCAGGACGCGGTGGCGGCAGATAATCTGGATTGCTTCTTTGACACACAGAACTACATGTGGTACGACGGATATTCGCAGACGGAGAACCTTAAGAAGCTGTACCCATACTTAGGAGACCAGCTGCATCTGTGTGACGGAAGCGATACGCGCGCAAATGGAGGAACGAACGGCGGTATGCTGTTAGGACAAGGCGCGGGCGAGTTTTTGGCGCAGATGGACATTCTGAGGGACAACAAATTCGACGGATGGATGATCCTTGAGAACATCTATACGCGACCGGCGCTTTATGAGATGAAAGACGATCCGTTTATATTATCCCAAAAAGAATTGGCGTATGTAAAAGATATTGTTTCAAAGTGGTAAACAGATAACGACAGCTTCATACTTTCTTCCAAACCTTTATAACAGAGCAGGAAACCGGTGAAACAGACGGTCTCCTGTTTTGTATTTACGGGATTTCGGGTCGAAAAATAAAAAAGAATAATGAATCCACTGAAGAACATCAAAAAGATTTGGCGGATTTGTTTTCGAAAAGAAAAAAGAAATAAAAACCAATACTGTAATTCTATGAAATATGGTATAATTTACAATAAAAAGCAAGGTATGGAGATAGGTGCATGTTTAAAGCGGCGCGTCTGGCAAAAATTAAAGAAGTGATCCTCGACCGGGGACAGGTGGACGTCAGCACTTTAAGCGCTTTGCTCAATGTTTCGGACGTTACGATCCGCAGCGATTTGGAGCAGCTTGAAAAAGAGAAGTTCGTATATCGCACGTACGGCGGCGCGGTACTGAATGAGGATCATGTGAAGCAGCAGTCCATGCAGGACAGCGTGACGGGTGCGTCGCTCGATTATGACAAGAATAAGGAACTGGTTGGGCAGATCGCGGCTGATATGGTGCGCGACAATGAATGGATATTTTTGGGGCCGGGCACGACGTGTTATTATGTGGCGAAGGCGCTTTTAAACCGTGAAAATGTGAACGTGGTGACCAACAACCTGTATGTGGCGGGCGCGTTGGCGCAAAATCCGAAATCGAACGTGATGGTGACGGGCGGTACGATGGTGCACAGTGAAATGTCGCTGACCGGAGACCTTTTTTCCAAGTTTCTGAAGAACATTTTTATTGCGAAAGCTTTTATCGGCGTGGGCGGCGTAGACTTTGACAGCGGATTTACGGTTTCCAACACGCTGGAATCGAACGTATACCAGAAAATCAAAAAAATTTCCAAAGAACTGATCGTTGTGGCCGACCAGACGAAATTCGGACATACTTCGCTGACGAGCATTGGGCCGCTTACAACAGTGGACGCAGTGATCACCAATGACGATATACCAGAAGACTACAAATCATATTTTTTTCAGCAGGGTATCAAGATATTTACGTCATACCGAATCAAGCCTTCCTCTATCAAGGGCGTGGCCGAATAAGGCCTGAATAACAAGGAGTGTGCAACATGCCGCAAGCGGTACTCAAGATGGTAGACATATGCAAATCCTATCATGAGATTCGCGTTCTTTCCGGGATCAATTTAGAACTTTATCCCGGCCAGATTTGCGCGCTTTTGGGGAGCAATGGCGCGGGCAAGAGCACACTTACGAAAATCATGACGGGCGAAGTCCGCATGACGAGCGGAAAAATTTGCATGGATGGCAAAGAAGTGGACATCAGTTCTCCGCACGCGGCGAAAAAGCTCGGCATTATCAGCTGTCCGCAGGAGGTCACTATTTTCGGCGAGCTGAGCGTCACGGAAAATCTTTTTATGGGCAGCGAGATCAAGAATAAGGGCGTGCTTGACTGGCACGCGATGGAAAGCGAAACGCATACCGTGTTATGCAGGCTGGGCATCGATGTGGAGCCGCGGCGCAAGGCCGCCCGCCTTTCGATGGCGGAAAAATATTTACTGCAGTTTGCGCGTACGCTTATTCGTGATTACAAGGTGATCGTCTTAGACGAGCTTACGGACTCGCTTACGATGGCTGAGGTGGAGTGCCTGTACTCACTGCTCAACGAACTCAAGGAACGCGGCGTGGCGATCGTGTATATCACACACCGCATCGAGGAAGCGCGGAAGATATCCGACCGGATCACCGTGATGAAGGACGGCGAGATCGCGGACTCCGTTGTGCCGGAGGCTGCGGAGCGCGATGATATCGCGCAAAAGATGCTGGGAGAGGATATCAAGGAGCACTATCCAAAGCTTTCCGTACCAAGAGGAAACGTGATTTTAAAGGCGAGCGGGCTGCGTAACAAGCTGGTGAGCGATATCAGCTTTTCACTTCGCAGCGGCGAGGTGCTGGGCATTGCGGGGCTTGTCGGCTCTGGACGTACGAACCTGTTAAAGGCCATCGTGGGGCTGGATAAGCTTGACGAGGGAAGCGTAAGCGTGGCTTCTGCGGGAAAAAACGGCGACGGCATGCGCGCAAATATTGGGTTTATTCCGGAGAACCGTGATACGCAAGGGCTTTTTATGGATATGTCTGTGGCGCAGAATATTACGATCAAGTGCCTTGACGGGGTATCGAAGGGGCGGCTTATTCTGCCGCGCGACGAAGAGGAAAAGAGCTGGGATTATATCGAACGGCTGGGCATCAAGCCGAGAAACGCACGGCAGAAGGTGCGCTAT
>NZ_JAYFPU010000067.1:0-1950 GCF_034927525.1 Christensenella sp. | reverse complement strand
AGATTTCAGCTGACCGACGGCTTCAACAAGCGCCGCGTCTGCCTGCAGTTCGCCGTCCACGTTCAATTCGGGCGCGATTTCCTTTACCTTCGCGGTCGCCTGCGCAACCTTGTCCACAAATTCATGTTTTGCGCTGCCCTTTGTGGAGAACGAAAGCATGGCGATCCTGGGGTCGATCCCGGCCAGGCTCTTTGCCGTCTCGGCGGTTGCGACCGCTATCGCGGCAAGTTCGTCGGCGTTCGGATTGATGTTGATCGCGCAGTCCGCAAATACCATGATGCCGTCGTCGCCGTATTTTCTATCGGGTATTTCCATCAGAAACGATGAAGACACGATGCTGATCCCGGGCGCGGTTTTGATTACCTGCAATGCAGGACGCAGCGTATCGCCCGTGGAATGGATCGCGCCGGATACCATGCCGTCCGCGTCATTGTTCTTGATCATCATGACTGCAAAATAAAGGGTGTCCTTACAGGTCTGAAGTGCTGCTTCCTGTGTGACACCTTTGGATTTTCTCATTTCATAAAATTGGTTTGCATATTCCTGCAGCTTCTCGGATTTTTCAGGGTTGATGACGGTTACGCCGGAAAGGTCCAGATTGCCCGCTAGCTTCTTGATCTTTTCCTCATCCCCTAAAAGAACCACGTCCGCTAGCTTCTGCTGTGCGATGATAGACGCAGCCTCCACCGTACGGGGCTCATCGCCTTCCGGAAGCAGTATTCGCTTCCTGTCTGCCATCGCCTTTTTCTTGATCACGTCCATTAAAGCCATTTTAGATTTTTTCCCCTCTCGATAATGTTTAATATATATTTTAATTAACAAGCATTAATGTTATACTAATGTCAACATAGTATACATTTAGAAACCATCCTTTATTATAGCTAATAAAAATGCTTTTGGAAAGGTTTTTTTCTATGAAAATAACAGCAATTGTTTCGGAGTACAATCCGTTCCATAATGGACACGATTTTCAAAAAAAGTTGATAAAGCAGGAGAGCAAATCACATTTTGCGGTCGCAATCATGAGCGGGAATTTCATGCAGCGCGGTGATGCGGCGATTTTCGACAAATGGACGCGCGCGCGCCTGGCGCTGATGGCCGGGATCGATATTGTGATAGAACTGCCTGCCCTGTTTGCCCTGCAGAGCGCCGAAGGCTTTGCATCAGGCGGCGTTGCGATCGCAAACGGACTTGGCGCCGTGGACGAGCTTTGTTTCGGCAGTGAAAGCGCAGACGAACAGGGGCTTAAAAATGCCGCGCGTCTGCTGCTCAAAGAGGACGAGACTTTCAAGGACCGGCTGAAGGAAAACCTTCTGCAGGGGCTGTCGTTCCCCGCAGCCCGTATGCAGGCGCTTCAGTCCGCGGCGGGACTGGACGCGGATATTATAAATCAGCCCAACGATATCCTGGCGATCGAGTATCTAAAGGCGCTGGAGCGGTCGAAAAGCAAAATCACTCCCCGCATTATCCGGCGTGCCGGGGCGGGTTACAATGATCCCGATATTTCGGGTGACCTCGCAAGCGCCTCCGCCATCAGGAATGCGGTCAGGCGGAAGGATACGGAGGGCGCGGGCCGGAACATACCGGAAGCAAGCCGCGCATATTTCATGAAAGTTTTAAAAGAAAGCAGCCTTGTTTTTGCGGATGATTTTTTTGACCTGATCCTTTACAGGCTTCGCACCATGAAGGCCTGGCAGATCGCTGAAATCAGCGGCGTTCAGGAAGGTTTGTAATATACGATAGAAAAAGCCGCCGCCCAAGCGGACAGCCTGGAGGCGCTTATCGCCGGGATCAAAAGCAAACGGTATACGCAGACGCGGATCGCCCGCATCCTTATGTGCTGCCTTCTCGGCATCACGCAGGAGACAGTGCGCGCCGCGAACACATACCAGGGCCTGTACGCCCGCGTACTGGGCTACCGCGAGGACGCCCTTTCCGCATTTTCCATGC
>NZ_JAYFPU010000213.1:0-5894 GCF_034927525.1 Christensenella sp. | reverse complement strand
TGGGTGAATATGCATGAAAAGGAAGTTAAAACGGTTCAGGCGGAATGTGTAAGAGATCGTTTATCCTTAACTGAAAACAGATAAAGCCGGAAAATTCCCGTTCTGGAGTCGTTTCTATGACATATTTATCGTTGTTTTTATCCTGATCAGTATTGTTCCGCTGTTCTTTAACGAAGACCCGCCCATCCTTCAATTTTTCAATTTTTATGTAGGCGTTGTTTTTGTTGCAGATTATCTTTTAAATTGGCTCACTGCGGATTTTCACTTAAAAAAGGGCTGGAAATCTTTTTTGATCTATCCTGTCACGCCGTGGGCAATCATAGACCTGCTCGCCATCCTTCCCCTGTTCGGCGGTGTGTCCGATATGCTCGTTTTGTTCCGTATATTCCGTTTGTTCCGCCTGTTCCGTATTTTCAAGGGTCTGAAATATTCTACCAACTTCGACCTGTTCATCACTTCCCTCAAAAAACAAAAGAGCACGCTTCTGACCCTGCTCTTTTTGACCTTCGCTTATACCATCATCAGCGCCCTTATTATATATAATGTAGAAATCGAGGCATTCCCAACCTTTCTTGACGCTCTCTCCTGGTCTGCATCCTCTCTCGCCAATATATCGTTTGGCGATTCTTTTGTGATCTACACCGCGGCGGGCAAGATCATTGCCATACTCTCTTCCTTCATTGGGATCGCGCTGATTGCACTGCCTTCCGGCGTGATCACTGCAAGCTTCATGACCGAACTACACCGCTTCCAGCTACAGGAAAAAAGAGAGGAGCGCGAAGAACGGGAACGTGAAAAAGCCGAGCAAGCCGCAGAAAACGCTACAAAGAAAGAGTGATCCTTTGCTACAGACATAACATACGTACGACGGCATCTGCCAAACGGCTCATATCCTGCTCGCATGTTTTTATGATCTCTGACATATCCGTTGCGCCCTGGCCTGCGGAAAACAAAGCGCATATTCCTTCATCATATACCGCTTCCGCGCCTTTACCAGCCATCCCATTGAGTGCGATGCACGGTATCCCGCGCTTTTTTGCGCGTCGCGAGATTCCCACCGGCGCTTTTCCGTGCGCAGTCTGCCAGTCCATGCGTCCTTCCCCGACGAAAACCATATCCGTATTGTCGAGCATATCTTCAAAATGTACCACATCGAGCAGTAAGTCGATGCCCGGTTCAAGCGTCCCATTCAAAAACGCAAGTACGCCGCCGCCGAGGCCGCCCGCAGCTCCCGCACCCGGCGCGTCGTCGATTCGGACGTGCAAATCCTGATCGATCACTTTTGCCATCTTCTTAAGCCCGGCATCAAGCTCTGCAAGCATTTCCCCTTTCACCCCTTTTTGCGGACCGAACGTATAGGTCGCGCCGTGTTCGCCATAAAGCGGATTGTCTACATCGCACGCCGCCAACACTTCGATATCCGGCATGATTTCCGGTTTTTCGATGCGGTCGATGTGCACCATATTTTTGGCCAAAGGCTCCATTTCTTTGTTATCCCTGTCATAAAAACGGTAACCGAGCGCCGCTGCCATGCCAATCCCGCAGTCATTGGTCGCGCTCCCTCCAAGTCCCAATATGATTTTATGCGCGCCATCATTTGCCGCATGCAAAAGCAGTTCCCCTACGCCGTAAGTGGTCGCTTTCCGCGGATCATTGTCTTTTCCTATAAGCGTTAGTCCTGCGCATGCAGCCATTTCGACGACAGCTGTCCCGTCCGGCAGGATGCCGTATACCGCGTCAACACGCTCGCCCGCTGGGCCGCTCACCATTGCGGCCTTTCTCTGCCCGCCGCACGCCCCGAGAAAAGCTTCTACCATTCCTTCTCCACCGTCAGCCAGAGGCAGCTTGCGTATTTTTGCATCCGGAATATGCTTTTTAATGGCTTCACTCCAGATAGAGCACACCGTCTGTGCACTCATCGTACCCTTAAAAGAATCAGGCGCCAGAATAAAATTTTTCATACCGTTCTCCTGTTTGGTCAATTTCTTTCAATTATATTGAAACTATATCATACTATTTCTCAAAAAACAACGTTACTTTTTGCACAATATTTCCTCATATATTATCATTAATATACTCATATATTTAGGTTTCTTTCTCTTTTTTTCGGTAAATATATCTTCTTTTTTTACTTTATTTTATTTGTGTTTTTCAATTTTTCATCTGCTTAAAACCGCTATACAAAACAATTTTATTGCTTTTTTTATTCTTGGTTTAAAATTGTTTTATATTACAATTGATAAATATTAAAAACAATGATTGACAGAACGGATCAATTATATTATATTATAAATCAAGAAGCATAAATTAACTTAAATCCACATCTAAATTAAAGTTAATTTTCTCTCTGAAAAATCTTATAAAAATTCATCTATTGTTTTAACAGAGTAACTGTTGAATCCCGCACACCATATGTGCGGACAGTTCGATCCTTCGCAACAAAAACTTAGACCGGCGCCGGATGCGCCGGAGACGATTCCATATTGCATCATGATCATACGGATATTTAAGATTCGTTAATCATAATTTTTACGATCACACACATACAATCAATTTATAAAGAAAAGAGGGATGAAGTGCATATGACACCTTTGCTACAGGCGAATGGAATGACTAAAACGTACGGTGTTGTTACCGCTCTTAAGGATGTCGATTTCACGATCAACGCGGGTGAAGTACATGCTTTGATGGGCGAAAACGGCGCCGGAAAGTCTACACTTGCAAAGCTAATCAGCGGTATTGAGCGCGCTGATACCGGCGAAATTTTTATTGATGGAACCAGGCGCGAGATCAATGTGCCTTCGGACGCGATCAAGAACGGTATTTCCATCGTTATGCAGGAATTCAATTCAATGCCTCACCTGCCTGTGTACGAAAATATTTTTCTTGGACATCCCGACCTCTTTAAAAAAGGCGTTTTCAAGAAAAACGACGCCATCCGGCGCACGCACGAATTGCTCGGGTTATTCGATATGCAGGATCATATCAACCCCGAGGAGCTGCTGAGCGAATTATCCGTCGCGGAACAACAGATCGTCGAGATCATCAAGGCTGTATCTTATGATTCCAAGATCATCTTCTTTGACGAGCCTACCGCCTCCCTTACAAGCAACGAAGCGCTGCGGCTTTTTGAAGTCATGCGACGGCTGAAAGGGCAGGGGCTTGGTATGGTCATCGTTTCCCACCGTTTCAGTGAAATATTCGAGATATCCGACCGCATCACCGTGCTTCGTGACGGACTTCTGATGCTCGGGAATGAAGATATGAAGCAAATGACAGAGCAGAAGCTGGTCAAGGCTATGGTCGGACATGAAATCAAGGATTTTTATGGGGAAAAGCTACCCCTGCAGGAAGGCGTACAGCGCAAACCGATGCTCAAGGTGGAGCATTTAAGCGATACCTACAATTTTATAAAAGACCTTTCCTTCGAAGCATATACCGGCGAAATACTGGGTTTTTCAGGGCTGGTCGGCGCAGGCCGTACCCAGCTTGCACGCTGCATTTTTGGTGCAGACCCCAGAAAATCCGGCACGGTGACGGTGGACGGCAACGAGATCAAGAATCATTCCCCCGCGAGTGCCATCCGCGCCGGACTATCGCTTGCGACCGAAAACCGGAAGCAGGAGGGCCTGATCCTCAATATGAGCATCCTGCAAAATTCTGCGTTTGCCAAGACTGCCAGTGCCAAAACCGCACTGCTTCCGCACAAGGCCGAGCAGGCCGACTGTAAAAGGATGATTGGCGAGCTCAATATCAAGGTCTCCAGCGAACAAAATCCTGTCAGCAGCTTATCGGGCGGCAACCAGCAAAAAGTGGTGCTCAGCAAATGGCTGCTCACAGACCCCAAGGTGTTTATTTTAGACGAGCCGACGCGCGGCATCGACATTTCCGCCAAGGTCGAGATCTACAATATCCTGCACGCCCTTGCGGCACAGGGCATCTGCGTGGTGGTTATCTCCTCGGAGCTCCCCGAGCTTCTTGGCATCTGTGACCGTATCCTTATCATGCGTGATGGCGTGATCGTCGCCGATATGAACGATAAGCATGAATTCTTCGAAGAAAATATTATGAACTATGCTTCCTTCGGCGATGCCGGAAGCAATCACAATGCAGCGGAGGTACAAAATGAGCAATAAGCAATCATCCAACTTAGGTTCTTCTAAATGGAGCGTGATCCGGGTCAAGTACCGTACAGAGCTCGCAATGGGCATCATCATGGTCGCTTTCTTCATCATGATGTGTTTCCTGACCGAAAATTTCCGCACAGCGCAAAATTTGAGTAATGTCGCATCGCAGGTCGCCATTATTGCCATCCTTTCCATTGGCCAGACGTTTGTTATGCTCACCGGCGGTATCGACCTTTCCGTGGGCGGTACGCTCGGCATATCTTCCATGTCTATGGCAATCACTATGGTCGCTACGCAAAGCATGGCTGCCGGCATCATGGTCGGCATTGGCGTCGGCCTGCTGGTCGGCTGCATCAACGGTTTCCTTGTTTCCTATATGCGCATACCCGCATTCATCACCACGCTCGGTATGTCGATGATCACGCGCGGTGCCGATTATCTGATTTCCAACGGCCGTTCGGTCTCCAAGCTTGTCGACGGCTTCGATATGATCGCGAAAGCGGAGATCGTTCCTTATGTCCGTGTCTACTATGTCGCCATCGTCGTTCTCTTTATCGTCATGGCATGGTGCTTAAATAATACAAAACTTGGCCGGTACATCTATGCAATCGGCAGCAACTCGAACGCGGCACGGCTTGCGGGTGTAAACGTCAAGTCTTTCAGGATGTATCCTTATATCATAAGCGGATTGATGGCGGCAGTCGGTGCGATCCTGATGTCCTCGCGGCTGATGGGCGTTGATTCGACATACGGCGCAAACTATGAGATGGATACCCTTGCAGCGGTCGTCATTGGCGGCGTCGCCATGACCGGCGGTAAGGGCACCCTGATCGGCACGGCCATCGGCGTTGTATTTATGGGGCTTGTCAAAAACGGTCTCGACCTTCTCGGCGTATCGCCTTACTGGCAAACGGTCACGGTCGGCATCATCATCATTGCCGCCCTACTGATCGAGAGCATCAGTTCTATGGTACGAGAAAAGAAAAAAGCGACTGTAGCGTAAAAGAATATGAATTTCTTTTCCGGGAGAGGAACCCCGGATAATAATAAAAGGAGGAACTTTGAATGAAAAAGACTTTAGTTACTATTCTGGCGGTCGTACTGGTGGTCGCCTTCGCCCTTGCAGGCTGTGCTCCCGCTACTCCGGCAGCGTCTGAATCGGCTTCCGCTCCTGCCGCATCCGAATCGGCGGCAGAGCCGGCAGCGTCTGAATCTGCTGCGGAACCCGCTGCATCTGCTGATGCAGGCGGCGCAAAGAAGATCGCTTACATGGCGCCTTCCTTCAACACACCGTTCTGGGGTTATTGTGAAGACGGCATCAAAGACGTATGTGCAAAGCAGGGTTGGGAGGTCACATCTTACGACTCTAACAACGAAGCTGCAACACAGCTGAAAAACGCGCAAAACGCGATCGCAGCAGGCGCTGATGCCATCATCATCTCTCCGACGGACAGCGCAGCCTGCCCGGCTGTACTCGAAGAAGCGAAGAAATCAAACGTTCCCGTCGTGATCTGCGACGTAGGTACGGACTCCGGCGAATTCCTGTCCTTTGTTTCTACGCCGAATGAAGCGGGCGCATATGAAGTTGGACAGTATTTCGCAAAATATGTCAAAGACAACAAATTAGAAGGCGTTGTCGGCGAGATCACCGTTCCGCTCGCACGCATCAATGGACAGAACCGTCAGAAGGGTTTCCAAAAAGCCCTTGACGAAGCAGGCATCACGAAGACAACAGTGCTCGAGAGCAGCGACTTCTCTGTAGACGAA
>NZ_JAYFPU010000025.1:0-12573 GCF_034927525.1 Christensenella sp. | reverse complement strand
TCGGTTAATTGAATGGGACAAAGCCTTTACAGACAATGAATTGGCTGAATACATACCTTCTTTTATTGAGGAAGGCAGAGTGGAAGGCAAGCTGCTGGTGTTTCCGGTTGCAAAATCTTCCGAGGCGCTGTTTGTAAACGCAACGATTTTTGATCGGTTTGCGGCGGACTGCGGCGTAACCTATACTGATCTGGCTACCTGGGAGGAAGTCTTTGAGGTAGCGGAAAAATATTATGATTGGTCTGACGGGCAAACTTTTGTGATGCATGATGAGCTTTTGAATTACTGCCAAATCAACACGACGGCATTGGGCGGGTCGGCATTCAGCGGTGATAGATTAAATTTTGATGATCCCATCTTCAAAACACAATGGGAGAATCTGGCCGACGCCGCTATTTCCGGATATTTGCGTGTGGAGGATAATTACGAGACTGTCCTCATGATGACGGGGGATATTGTTGCCGGTGTTGGCTCCACAGCCAGCATTATGTATTTTCAGGATACCGTGACCTATCGCGACAACACAACCGAGCCGTTGGTGATTAAAGCACTGCCATGCCCTGTCACAGAAAATGGAAACAAACTGGCTATGCAGCAGGGAGCCGGGTTGGCGGCAATGAAAGGCGACGAAAAAAAAGAAGCCGCTGCGCTGCTATTTGCACAGTGGATTTCCCAAGGGGAAACAAATCTCCGTTTTGTTACCCAATCGGGCTATATGCCCGTTCAAAGCGCAGCCTTTGACGCGATTCAAGAGTATGAATTTGAAAGCGATGCATATAAGAGCCTGTATGAAGCTATGGATACCATGCGCGATACCTATCAATTCTATCTTCCGCCGGTGGTGGACGGGTACTATGATATTTTATGGGCATTTTATGAAAATTCTATCACCATACTTGACGACTCGCGGAGCAAATACGAATCCGGAAACGAAGCGATAGACGCTTTAGTTGCACAGAGCTATGAGTCGATGCGTCAGGCAATTCAGTAACCGCGCCCGGCACATATCACAGAGGAGGTGGAGCCGCTTTGCGTATCAAGAAGTTTATGCAGGGTCTGACAGGTACGATGCAAAGGCGGCTTCTCCTGTATACATTCATTTTGATTTTGTTGCTGATCACTATCTTTATGGGAGTCGTCATGTTGTTCGGGCGGTTTTCTGTTATCGAGCAGGACACCTCTGCATCATTATCGCTTCATCTTTCTGTATATGAGCAAGATATAACCAGTTATTTTGACCATGTAGCCGCGCGTGGCATTCAGATGTCCGAAGAGCTTGGCTCCAAGATAAGCGACTGGCTAAAAGACGAGAAATACGAATTTTCGGAATTGAATGGAGACCCTGACGCCATAGCCTTATTGGAGCAAACCCTGAATGAAACAATTTATACATGGCTGAAGCAAACCGATTGTTCCGGCGTATATTTTTTATTTGACGCTACCGCAAATCCCGCCCTCCCCAATGCCGGCTCTTCCCGAGCCGGAACGTATATAAAAATAGCCAATGTAAACGTACAAAGGCCTGCCGATCCCAAACTTGTTTTGTTCCGCGGTTATACTGATGTGGGCCGCTCCCGGCATCTGGAATTGCATAATATGTGGAAACTGGAATACAACACGGATGATTTTCCATCGTATGACATGGCAATGTCAAAAGCGAACCCGGATTTAAATTCTTGCTTTATTTTCACCAACACAGCAAAACTGCCCGGCACATGGGAAGACGTCATGCTTTTGTGTGTCCCTATTGTTGCGAATGACGGAACAGTTTACGGTATCTGTGGATTTGAAATCAGTGCGCAATATTACAAGCTTCGCTTTGCACACACCGAAACGCTGCCCAATTTGATGGGTATACTGGCAAGACGGGAAGGCACCGGGATCGATGTAAGCTCCGGCTTGACGAGCGGGCATATGGCAGGATACCACGGCAATATGTCGGGATCATCCGCATTTGCTTCCAGTGTGGATTTTCAGGAGTACACGGTAGCTGATGGAGGCGCATACATTGGTGTAGAAACACCCGTGCGGATCTCGCCGCTAGGGCAGGAACATATTGTAGCGGTGATGATACCCAAGGCCGATTACGATGCGGAAAAATCGCGGAGCGACAGGGAGAATCTCGTCATCATCCTGCTGCTTATTTTATCCGCTGTTCTTGGGAGCATGGTTATGAGCAAAATGTACGTTGCGCCAATACTGCGCGGACTGAAAGATGTAAAATCCGGCAAAACATCCGGCGGTATAGGGCTTCTGGAAATAGACGACCTCTTGGAGTATCTTGCAGCTCTGGACGACGAGCGCGAAACGCTTGCAACCAAGCTGGAGCAATCGAAACTCCATGCGACGGAACAGGATGCCGGTTTGAAATCAACCGACCAAAACGCACCGATCGTTACAGCATACGAACGATTTCTGGAAAACCTTAATACGCTGACAATGACGGAAGAAATGGTGTTCAACCTTTACATGAAAAAATTCACGGCAGCGCAGATAGCCGACGAATTGTTCATCTCTATCAATACGGTTAAATTCCACAACAGAAATATATACGCAAAACTCGGCGTTTCTTCACTCAAGGAATTGATGGTTTATGTGAATATGATGAATCATGAACAGTGAAATACTGTTTTAATAGCAAGCCTTGCGTGAGTCGCGTTTACTGCGCCTATGTCATCCATGACGCCCACAGTATTAGGGCATCATTGCTCATCACCTATGCGTTTCACTGATGGACGTGATCGCAAAAAATATGCCCGCCGCCCGGCTGTCGTGGTAGCCGGGCGGCGGGCATTTGGTTAGCAGTTATTCCTTTTTATGTTCCCTCTGTTTTTTCCATTCTTCAAATTCTTTCTGGCCTTCTTCGCTCTCAAAATATTCGCGAATGGCGGGGTATAGCCGCCGGGCAAGGGAATCCAAAGCGGACTTGGGTATCTGGAAATCATCTTTTCTGTTTTCAAGGTGCGGTTTCTTGTTCAATAGGCATTCCTCCTTAAAACCATCCGAATGAGCGTGATAGAAAGTCGAGTAATATAAGCGCGGGAGTGATAGCGAGATAGAGAATAACGCCGGTGTTGCGCTTGCTGCGGCTGCGCCAGTAGCTTTCATTGACTTCATGCGCCCGGCGAGTGTCGGCCTCGATTTTTGAGCTGTAGTTTTTTGCAGCCTTCTGCATGTTGGATATGGCGGCTTCTGCGTACCCCGTACACCTGTTAGCGGCTGCGTCCAGTCTCCCGGTGAATTGGTTTAGTTTCATGTGCAGCGTTTCTGTCAGCAGATCGTTGCTGTCTATCAGATTTTCCAGCTTGTCCTGCATCAACGTCCCGTGCCCGTTCATCATCTGATTCACCGATTTTTGAAATTCGTCCCAGCTCTGTGCGTAGTCTTGCCACTTCTCCATGAGTTCGACGACCTCCAGCAGAAGCAGCGTGTCTTCTGTCTGGTCGTACTTCGCCTGCTTCCGTTCTTGTATTTCTTCCAGTCGTTCGCTTCTTTGAAAATTCATTTGTAAGCTCCTCCTTCGATATTGGAATTTTGAATGTTTTGGCGAGCACTTTGTCACGTACCCGCTTGCCGTCGGCATTGATGAACGTGATATACTTGCGGCTGTCCTGCCAGCTTACGGTATAGCCCATGCCGCCCATAATGCTGATAAATTCATCCTTGCCGGTCGCTGCGGTCATTGCCTTATCCACTGCCACCGCCGTGTCATACAGCCAGCTTGCTGACGAACCCGGCGAGGGACGAGCCGCTGGTACGTCGTATGCAAGGGTTCCCCGTGATGCAAGTCCATAGGGCGCAGCAGAACGGCTGGAACCTACTGCGTACTTGCCCTGCACCGCCTTTTCAATGGCACGGTACGCTCCGATCTTAAAGGCAGTGATGGTATCTTTCTTCTGGCAAATACTTTTTCCGTACTTTTCCAAAATGCTGTCCGACAAATCTTTCATCTGCTGTAAGTGCCATTTGGAATAGCGGAATTTCTTCCCGGTTTCAAAGCTAACGGAGTTCACCACCACATGGGTGTGGACATGCCCACGGTCTGTATGTGTGGCATAACAGACCTCGTAGCCCTGAAAGACAGGGTTTTGGGCAACCCATTCCCCAGCGATGCGGTGCGCTTCGGCAGGCGTAATGACCTCATCCGCCGGAAAGCTCTGGATAAAGTGCTTGTATTGCCTGCCGCCGGTTTTTCTCCACATCTCTTTTGTATCGCGCATTTCTTCAGTGGCGGTCTGCGGATTGCAGTTGTACCCGCCGATCAGCGCAGGTGTTGTCTTTTCTTCATCCCGGATATAGTCCAAAATGCCACCGATCCCGGCACTGGAATTGATCGCCTTGATTATTGCCATTCCTTTCTCACCTCCCGCAGTTCGGCATGGATTTCCGCCAGTTCTGCGGAGCAATCCCTGATCTGCCCGGTGTTTACCATGTAGGCGATCTGGTTCAGATTGTTACCCTGCTTTTTCAGTTCCCGCAATATTTCCAGTCCGCCCTCCTTCACAATGATCTCTTTGCCGGATAAGCACCGCAGCAGGTATTCCCGCATGGATAGCCCGGACTTCTCCACCTTGCGCCTGATCTGCTCTCGCTCACGTTCTGTTACCATAATGCCCAGCATATATTTCCTCTTTCTGTTTGCCGTAAAGACCACCTCCATTCCAGCATCAGCGAGCAGTAGCTTCCATCCGCTTGTTGCGCGCTACCGCGCTTACTTGCGGGGAAGTCTTGCATGGGTGTCGTTCACGGCGCGCTTCGCTTGCCGACTCCACCGCAAAGGGGTCAAGGGGAATTTCCCCTTGCAAGCCTCCGTGTGCTATAGCACACGGGGAGCTTGCCATCCCTCCGATACATCAGCGCGGGCTGCTGTATCGGAGTGTGCTGCGGTCACGCAGCAATCGCTCTCTGTTCATTCAAACCACCTCCATTCGGTTTAGTTGAAAAACAAAAAAACCGCGATTCATCTCGCGGGTGTTTCGCTACATTTTCAGTTGTTAGACATGGGTATTAGACATTATCGCCCGAAAGAAAATCCCGGCGGCCTTGTTGTTCGTCGGTAAAGCTCAAATACTTTTCGGCAATCGTTTTGATCTTTTTGGATATTCCACTATGGTTTGCGTATCCCAAAGCCTGGGCAATATCCTTTTGGGTGTAATCTTGTTCCAGAAGTTCAACGATAGCCCGGTCTTTTTCGGAAAGGGTATTTTTGAAGCGGTCGAAATCAACTCTGCTGATAATATCGTCCTTAGGGTCTATTGTTTCCCCGGCGTCCGGATGGTATTCCAATGGCTCCATAATACCGACCTTGGTACGGGTATGATAATACTTCCTGTAATGATCCACTCTGACCCGGCTTTTACGCTTTTGCTCGAAATCATCGAAGTCGGGGTATTGCAAATATATGTCGCGTATTTCCTCAAATTGGGATTCGGTCTTGAACGCGTCCACCATTTTACCGGCAAGCCCGACCACATCGTCATAGGGGCAAAAGATAAACGTACTGCCATTGTTTGCAGCCGTAAGGTTTCGCGGATGATAACCCAGCTTACCCAATACCATAAACCAATTCAAGTATGACGTTGCTACTGTATAGAAAAAGGAATCCGCAGCGTAATCGTCCATCCTGCCGGGAATACCCAAATACGGCCATAGCAGCTTTCCCCAACCCCTGCTGATCACTTCCTTGAAGTAGTCGCTGGTATAAGTGCGTCGCCAGTAATCATCCATAATGACTTGCAGCGGATTGCGGGGCATATCCTTAAGCCGCGTTGCGCCGATAACTTCCCACGGCAAAAGGTAGAAAGAATACAGGTATTCAAATCCCCTGTACGGACGCGGGGCGACCATGCTTGCGGGTACGGCGAATAAGCCTTGCATATCATAGTGGTCGGTAAAAAATTCTCTCATGTATGTGTCCTCCTTCCTTGAAAATAGGTGCTTCTAAATATTATCGGCACTACTATGTATATAATGTTCCGTTAAATTTCACATTGCAATATAAATATATGTATATTGTAATATGCGATTGACATACATCTAATATAGGCATATACTGAAAATATCAATTTCAAAGGAGTGTTTTGCATGGAAACACCAGGGAGCAGATTACGCGGGTTGCGCGAGAGCGTAAAGCTGCCGCAAACAAAGATCGCGGAAATGATTGGCACTGTACAGTCAACCATTGTGCGGTATGAAACGGACAAGGCGGATGCGCCCTACAAGGTGCTGGTATGGTATGCGGACTATTTCGATGTTTCTTTGGATTATATCCTTTGCCGCACAGACCAGCCGCAGGGAAAGCTATACAGCTACGAGCCGCAGGCACTGAAAGAGCGTATTGCAAAAGAAGAAGACTGGAAAGAATTTATAGAGATGTGCTTTGACCCGCGCTCATCTGTAAGCGCTAAATTAAAGGAAATGATGCTCAGTATGGGCGGAGTAAAAGAAGAATAAATAATAGGTTGTATATATCCTATGATTGATGTATAATATATACGAGGTGATAAGCTATGATGATTAACAGTGATGCAATGGCGTCCTTAACGGAAGCCAATCAAAATTTTTCCAGAATCGCGCGGCAGGTGGATGAAAAAGGCAAGGTCGTAATATTGAAAAACAATTCCCCGCGTTATGTTGTGCTGGATATTTCCCGCTATGAGCAAATGGAGAAAGCCGAGTTTGAAAAGTTGGATTTAGTTGCAAACCGCATACTGGATGAAAATATGAAAGCAATGAAAGAGCTGGCGAAATGATTACGCTTGATGTTGATCAGGTCATGCACCTGCATGATTTGCTGATCAAGCGGACAGGCGGCAAAGATGGTCTGCGGGATATTGGAACGCTTGAATCTGCAATTTATCATGCCTATGCTACATTTGAGGGCAAAGACCTTTATCCGAGCATAGAAGAAAAGACAGCGCGGCAGATATTTTCCCTCATTACTAACCATGCTTTTGTGGATGGGAACAAGCGGATAGGCGCTTTGGTACTGCTTGTGCTGTTGGAAATGAATGATATTCAAATTGAATATACACAAAAAGAATTGATTGATTTGGCTATGGGTACAGCCGAGGGGAAAATTGACGCGGTACGGATTTTCCAGTGGATAGAAAATCATAAGGTGGTAGAGTAAGGATGAATATTGTGATTTACGCCCGGTATTCCAGCGACAATCAGCGCGAGGAATCCATTGAGGGGCAGCTACGCGAGTGCAAGGAATATGCCGACAAACACAACATGACGATTGTGCATACATATATTGACCGTGCTTTATCAGCCAAAACGGATGATCGCCCGGAATTTCAGAAGATGATTTCAGACAGCTCCAAAAAACAGTTTGAGGTCGTACTGGTTTGGAAATTAGATCGGTTTGCGCGGAATCGGACAGATTCAGCTATCCACCGTGCCGTGCTGCGGCGTAATGGCGTGAAGGTGGTTTCCGCAAAGGAGAACATATCCGAGGGGCCGGAGGGTATCATCCTTGAGGCGATTCTTGAGGGTATGGCGGAATATTACTCCGCTGAATTGTCGGTAAAGATCAAGCGCGGACAAACCGAAAACGCTTTGAAATGCCGTTACAATGGCGGCTTTGTGCCGTTTGGGTACAGGGTGGATGAAAACAAATTGTTTGAATTAGACCCCATGACCGCGCCTATTGTTCGTGAGATGTTCGAGAGGTACGCTGATGGGCAGACGGTGAAAGAAATATCCGCAATACTCAATGCAAAGGGTGTGCTTACCAATTCAAAGTATAAATACACCAACAAAAGCAGCATGCACAACCTATTCAAAAACCGCCGCTATATGGGCGAATACAGGCATGGCGATGTTGTGCAGCCGGGCGGTATGCCTGCTTTGGTATCCGAAGAAATCTTTGCCCGTGTGCAGGAACGCATGAACAAAAACCGGCACAGACCAGCCGCGAAGAAAGCGGACGAGGAATATATTCTGACAACAAAGCTGTTCTGCGGCAAATGCGGCGTTATGATGGTTGGCGTGGGCGGCACAAGCAAAACGGGAAAAGTCCACCATTACTACAAATGCGGCAATATGATATACAAAAAGTCCTGCGACAAAAAGACCGTCCGCAAAGATTGGATTGAAAATGCCATTGTGACGCTGACGAAAGAATATGTATTAAACGACAGCATGATCGACCAAATGGCAGACAGCATCGTTGCACTGCAAGAAAAAGAGAATACCATACTTCCTCTGCTGGAAAAACAGCTTAAAGAGGTCAAAAAACGCATTTCCAATTTGCTGGATGCTGTGGAAGAAGGAATGTCCAACGCATCCGCAAAGGAACGGCTGGACGGACTGGAAGAAAAAAAGGCTGATCTGGAAATATCCATTGCAAAAGAAAAGATTGAAAAGCCGTTACTGACAAAAGAACATATTGTTTTCTGGATTAGCCGTTTTAAGGATGGCGATGTGACCGATCCACAATTCCGCAGCGGGTTGATTGATATATTCGTCAATTCGATTTTCCTGTATGACGATAAGCTGGTGATTACGTTCAACTACAAAAACAATACCAAAACAATATCATTATCGGAGCTATTAAGTGCGGAAGTGGACGGCACTACCTTTGAAAATGTGCTTAACATAGCTGATTACAGGGGTTCGCATTTGGACGCAAGTGGGCCGCCAAAAATGTAAAACCCTACGAAGTGGGGTTTTATTTTTTTGATGAAAAGATGAGAACCCACGTGGGCAAGGTGAATTGTACCGAAGGTACAAGAGAAGGCACGCTGGGGTGTTCATGTGAATACAAGCCACAGGCGCAGTATAAACTATCCCACCCTTTCCGCCAAACAGAAAAATATGAATCATTCGTGAATTTTCGTAACTATTGTTAGGCGGGTATTCATTTACGTTTATAAATATATATGTAAAAAATATAATCCATATACAGTATTTTATTGAGAGATACAATACCTACAGGAAGGGTGGTAGTAATATGAATAAAAAGAAAAAGACGAATAGATTAGTTGCTATATTGCTTTCTGTTCTATTGGTACTCGGAGTGTCTAGCTTTGCTTATGCAAATGAGGCGACTCAGGGGGTTGCGGAAACCTCGTACACAGAAAGCACGGGAGAGGGAAAGGAAGCAACGGTTGAGCCGTCAGAAAGCAGGGAAGAAGAATCTCAAGAATTCGTTGCTAGAGAAAATGAAGGCTTGGAGAATGACGCATCCGGGTTAGAACCAGAAGAAGCAATTGATGTTGATCAAAATGGAGTAACTGGAGAAGAAGATGCTGTAATTGTTTATGCAGCTGGAGATGAGTATATCGTTACATTTGACCCTGATGATGGAACACCGTATCCAACCTGGTTCAAGACAACTGTTCCAGATGGCGGTTTGGTTACCAGCAGACCGGTGGATCCACAGCAAGATGGATATATTTTCAAAGGTTGGTACCACAGCTTAGATGGAAATGGAGATCCAGTATTTTGGGAGTTTGCAACTGATACAGTGACAGACAATACAACACTGTGGGCCGCATGGGAAGTAGGTCATATCGTTACATTTGATCCTGATGATGGAACGCCGTATCCAACCTGGTTCAAGACAACCGTTCCAGATGGCGGTTTGGTTACCAGCAGACCGGCAGATCCACAGCGTGAGGGATATGTTTTCGCAGGCTGGTACCACAGCTTAGATGGAAGCGGCGATCCAATATTTTGGGATTTTGCGAGTCATACAGTGACAGCAAATACAACACTGTGGGCAGCATGGGCTGAGGCTCCAATCGCCCATTTAACCTATACAGTGCAGTTTGATTCTCGGGGTGGAAGTGCTGTTAATGCAGTCACAGGAATTGAGGAAGGAAGTACTATTACGTCTCCACCACAACCGACACGCGAAGGTTATGTGTTTACAGGCTGGTTTGTAGATGAAACGGTAACACAAAAATGGAACTTTGCGGTAGATGAAGTAAACAGTGATCTTACGCTTTATGCCGGATGGACCACGGTTGGAAATGGAAACAATGAAAATAGTGGAAGCAATGAAAACAACGGGGAAAAAGAGAGTAGTGGGACAAATACAACAAGTGAAGTGAAGCCGCCAAAAACAGGTGATTCAGCTTTGGATACAGGGCTTTATATCTTACTCGCAGTAGCAGCGGGTGCTGGAGTGGTAACCTTGTTGGCTAGAAAATTGAAAAAAGAAAAACAGAATAAATAAAAACAAAACAGATAAACGTAGAAAGCGCCGTGTGGAATAATCCATACGGCGCTTTTGCGTAAAACCGTAAAAAAGCCAAATTGCTTTTTCTCTTTTTTGATTGCATATTTGTTACTTGGTTTATGGTTAACCATGTCAACCATACCAAATAGAAAAACATGAAATGATTCAGGAGGACAGGTTATGAAAGCGGTAGTCATTGATCGACCCGGCGGCGTGGATGTTCTGCAAATCAAGGAGGTCCCCATTCCTGAAGTGAAACCCGGTTGGGTACTGATGAAGATTAGGGCATTCGGGCTTGGACGAAGTGAGGTGCTCACAAGGCTTGGACAGTCCCCGTCTGTAAAACTTCCGCGCGTGATCGGCATTGAATGTGTTGGAGAAATTTTACATCCCTCGGACAGCAGTTTTGCCAAAGGGCAGAAGGTTGTTACGCTGATGGGCGGGCTGGGACGAGAATTTGACGGCAGCTATGAAGAATACGCGCTCATACCGTCAAAGAATATTTATCCTGTGAACGATGCGGCAGGAAGCTATGACTGGCCCACGTTGGCGGCGATCCCCGAGACCTACTATACGGCGTATTCTTCGGTGGTGAACGCACTGCGCGTGCAAAAGGGCGAAACGCTGCTTATTCGCGGCGGCACAAGTACGGTCAGCATTGCGGCGCTGCAGGTTGCAAAAGCGCTGGGAGCCACCGTTATTTCCACGACACGTAATCCGGAGGCGAAAGGTGCAATGCTTAGGGAGCATGGGGCTGATAAGATAATCAAAGAACAGGATGACGTAAGCAACGACCTGTTTAGGCTCTGTCCAAACGGTGTGGATAAGGTGCTGGAAATGGTGGGAACGACTACACTTAACAATTCTCTTGCATTGCTCTGCGAAGGAGGAATCGCTTGCATGACAGGAGAAATGGGCGGCGAGTGGGAGTTTGATAAATGGGCGCCGATGGAACAAATCAAATCTGAAACATATTTGACGATTTTTGCAAACACAGATGTTATCGCACAACGGATACAGGAAATGTTTCGCTTCGTCCATGATCATGACTTGAATGTAGCGCCTGCTCATATATTTCCGCTTAGCCAGATCCGGCAGGCACACACACTGGTGGAATCTGGAGAGGCAAAAGGAAAAGTTGTGGTAGTGAACGAAGACAACTGATCTTACAATCGTGTGCCCGGTATGGTATTAAGTATAGGGAGAAGACTTTATGCCAAAGGATTTAAGGAATGCGGCAATTGTGGCGGAGGATGTGTGATGAAAAAATATGATGTGGTCGTCATTGGATCGGGAGTGGGCGGAAGCAGCGCGGCATATGCCTTAAAAGAGGGCGGAAAAAGTGTAGCGCTGGTCGAAGAAGATTTGTGGGGCGGGACGTGTCCGAACAGGGGATGCGACCCCAAAAAAGTATTTGTCGCGGGTATGGAAGCGGTGGAACGAAACAACCAGCTTGCCGGCAAGGGATTGTCGCCCATTCGATCGATTAACTGGCCCGAGCTTCTGGCCTTCAAACGCACATTTACCGATCCGTTTCCGGAGGCGTTCAAAAAAGAGGCGCAGGGAAACGGAATCGATACGATCGCGGGCAGCGCGTGCTTTGTGGACGAAAGGAAAATAGACGTAGGTGGTACGGTGATTGAAGCGGACGCTTTTATCATAGCGACGGGGCAGCGTCCGGGCATTCTGGATATCGAAGGGAAAGAATATTTGAAAACGAGTACGGATTTTCTTGGGATGGAGGAACTGCCGCCGCGGATGGCCTTTTTAGGAGCGGGATATATTGCGTTTGAGCTTGCGGCGATCGCCAACGCTGCAGGAAGCGAGGTGACGGTCATCCATCACAATAACAGGCCGCTGAAAGGCTTTGACGCAAATATGGTATCGGAGATGGTTACGGCGTTTCAGGGAAAGGGCGTCCGCTTTGTGTTTGATACGGAGATCGGGCGGGTACAGGAAGAAAACGGGCAATTTATTTTGAGCGGCGACGATTATTCGGCGGAGGCCGACTATGTTGTATGTGCGGCCGGCAGGGTGCCCAATATTGAAAAATTGGAATTGGAAAAGGCTGGCGTTGCTTACGGCAAAAGAGGGATCTCGGTGAACAAGTATCTGCAGACATCAAACACATACGTTTTTGCCTGCGGCGATGTGATTGACAAGAAACAGCCGAAGCTGACGCCGGTGGCAAAATTTGAAGGCCAGTATATTGCGAAAAAGATTTTGGATGAACAGGCTGCGGGCATCGTATATCCCCCGGTCGCGACCGTCGTTTATGGTAGCCCTAAGCTGGCACAGGTTGGAATCGATGTTAGTGAGGCGCAGCGGCAGCCTGAGAAATATGTGATACGCGAACTTGACATGACAGGCTGGTTCACCTA
>NZ_JAYFPU010000016.1:0-7489 GCF_034927525.1 Christensenella sp. | reverse complement strand
GAGTGATTTTAGGGAAGGCAGGCTTTTGCGCAATGTGGAGAAGTTTTCTGCACACAAGGGCGACGTACGGGAGCTGGCAAAGGACTTCTTCCTTTATGGATTCATGACGGAGCTGTTTGGGCGCGAGATCGGTTTTACGGGCGGCCTGGGAAATTCTATGCATGTGTTTTTTACGCCATTCGGTATCTATCCAAACAACGCGATCGTGGGCGCGTCCGCAGGCGTGGGCGCGGGCGTTGCCTTATATAAGAAGTTAAGGAAGGAACAAGGCATCTGCGTCGTCAACAGCGGCGACGGATCGCTGTCGACAGGGCATACGTGGGAATCGATGAATTTCGCGTGCATGAACCAGTTCAAAACACTGTGGGAGGAAGGCTATAAGGGAGGAATGCCAATCATCTTCAATTATGTAAACAATTTTTATGCGATGAGCGGGCAGACGGATCAGGAAACGATGGGGTATGATGTCCTTGCGCGCGTGGGCGCGGCGTTCAATGCCGACGAGTTGCATACGGAACGCGTGGATGGGTATAATGTATTTGCGGTGATCGATGCGTTCAAACGCAAAAAAGCGCTCATTCAGGAAAATAAGGGGCCGGTGCTGCTCGATACGATCATATACCGTCACACGGGACATTCCGTAACCGACCAGATGGCGTACCGCACCAAGGAGGAAATGGATCTTTGGAAGGACGAGGATTCGCTCGCGCATTACCGCCGTCAGATGATTGAGCAAGGCCTGATGAGCGAGGAAGACGCAAAGGGCGTAGAGGAAGACACGCGCGGGCTGATCACTGATATATTGAGGAAGACGGTGGATCTCGATTTTTCACCGCGTATGAATTTTGTCGTCGAACCGGACGCGATCGCCAAATGTATGTTTTCCAACGAGCACATTGTCAGCATGGCAGAGGGAAAGCCCGAGGTCATCGGCGCCAAAGAGGACAATGCAAGATATAAGAAGATTTCAGCGAAGTTCCGCAAAACGACAGATGAAAACGGGAAAGCGGTGTCGGCGCTCAAGCTGTATACATACCGTGATGCGATTTTCGAAGCTTTGATCGATAAATTCTATGTAGACCCGACGATGGTCATGTTCGGCGAGGACATCCGCGAACATGGCAACTCGTTTGGCGTACTGCAAGGACTATATGAATCCGTGCCATATCACAGGATGTTCAACGCACCCATCGCAGAATCGGCGATCGTGAACGCCGCGGTAGGCTATGCGCTTGCGGGCGGCCGGGCAGTGCCGGAGATCATGTGGTGCGACTTCCTCGGACGTTGCGGCGACGAGCTTTTCAACCAGCTTGCAAAATGGCAGGGAATGAGTGCGGGCATCCTTAAAATGCCGTGCGTGGTACGCGTTTCGGTGGGCGCTTTTTACGGCGCGCAGCATTCGCAGGACTGGACGTCGCTGTGCACGCATATTCCGGGGCTCAAGATCGTTTATCCGGCTACGCCGTATGACGCGAAGGGGCTCCTCGCAAGTGCGCTGTGCAGCTCCGACCCGATCATGTTTTTTGAAAGCCAGAAGCTTTATGATATGGGCGAGCAGTTCGCGCCGGACGGCGTGCCGCAGGACTATTATGAAATCCCGATCGGCAAAGCGGATATCAAGCGCGCGGGCAGCGATGTGACGATTCTCACGATCGGGCCGACGCTGTATCCGGCGCTTGAGGCGGCGGAAGAGCTTTCGGGGAAATACGGCATGGAAGCAGAAGTCATCGATGCGCGGACGTTGATCCCGTTCGATTATGATACGCTTATTGAGAGCGTGAAAAAGACAAACCGCCTTGTACTGTTAAGCGACGCGTGTGAGCGCGGCGGCTATACAAAGACGATCGCGAGCAACATGACGGAGTTTGCCTTTGATTATCTGGATGCGCCGCCGGTGTGCATCGGCTCGCATAACTGGGTATCGCCGTGTCCGGAGCTGGAAAAATACTTCTTTGCGCAGAAGGATACGATTTTAGATGTAATCAATGAAAAAGTGGTCAGGCTCGACGGATATGTACCGACGAGCAACGTGACCAATGAAGAAAAACTGCGCTGCGAGCGTCTGGGTATCTGACGCTGACGGCGAAAGAAAGGTGAAGCAATATGTCTAAATACAGCGCAATGGTACGTAATGTCAAGCTGCCAAAAATGGCGCTTGTCCGGCAGACGTTCGAGCGGGAGAGGCTGGAAGACATCCCGGGCGAGATACGCAAACAGCTGAGCCGGCCGGAAATATGCGGCCAAATCAAACCCGGCATGCGCATCGGCATCACGGGCGGGAGCCGCGGCGTGGCAAATATTGCGCTCATAATACGAGAGATCGCTTCGTTTATCAAGGAAAAGGGCGCGCAGCCGTTTGTGTTCCCGGCGATGGGCAGCCACGGCGGCGCAACGGCAGCAGGCCAGCAAGAGATACTGGACAGCTATGGCATCACAGAGGAATATTGCGGATGTCCGATTTGCGCGACGATGGAGACAAAAACGATTGGTACGACGGAGGAAGGGCACGAAGTGCAGATCGACAAATATGCGGCGGAGGCGGACGGCTATATTGCTGTCAACCGCATCAAACCGCATACTGCTTTTCGCGGACCTTACGAAAGCGGCCTGATGAAAATGCTGACGATCGGTGTGGGCAAGCAAAGAGGGGCAGAGGTAACGCATACGGCCGGGTTTGGCGAAATGCACCACTTGGTTCCGTTGTTTGGGAAAGCCATCATGAAGCATTCCAACCTGTTGTTTGGTGTGTCGACGATCGAAAACGCTTACGATGACACGTACCGTATTGATGCACTGACGCCGGAGGAGATCATAACCGAGGAGCCTAAACTCCTTTTGATCGCAAAGGCAAAGATGGGAAGCCTGTTGTTTGAGGAAACAGATTTGCTGGTAATAGACGAGATCGGCAAAAATATAAGCGGCGACGGCGCAGACCCCAATATCAGCGGGCGGTTTATCGGGCCGCACGCCACCGGCGGGATCAAGAACCAGCTCGTCGTGACGCTTTCGCTGACGGAGGAATCGCATGGCAGCGCAGCAGGCGTGGGAATATTCGACGCAGTAAGCAAACGGCTTTACGACCAGACGGATTTTGAGGTCACGTATCCGAACGCGATCACCAATACTGTGCTGCTGACTGTAAAAATGCCGATCGTGATGGACAACGACAGGGACACGATCGCTGTGGGCGTCAAGTGCTGCAATAAGATCGATTATGCAAACCCGCGGATCATCCGTATCAAAAATACGGCTCATATCGAAGACATCTATATTTCGGAAGCGTTGATGGAAGAAGCAAAGGCCAATCCGAATATCGAGATATTGAGCGAACCGCAGCCCTTTGTTTTCAATGAAGAAGGAAATCTCTGGTGAGGGAGTAAGACGATGAAATACGATGATCTGAAAGGCAAAGTAGCGATCGTGACGGGTGCGGCACGCGGCATCGGTTTTGCATCGGCAAAGCTGTTGGCAGAGCATGGCGCGACGGTCGTGATCGCGGATATGCGCTTTGCGCTCGCGCAGGAAAGCGCGGATGGGCTGACCCGCGAAGGACTGAAGGCTGTGGCGGCGGAGGTCGATGTCAAATCAAAGGAATCCATCGACGCGATGGTCGAAGAAATATGCGTGAAGCATGGCAGGATCGACATTCTTGTCAATAACGCCGGCGTTGTAGATGCAACGCCTATGCTCGACCTGACGCAGGACGCATGGGACAACCTGATCGATATCAATTTGCGCGGGGCGCAGCTGTGCACGCAGTCATGCCTGAAAAAGATGATCGGACAAGGTGCGGGCAAGTTGATTTTCATGTCCTCACGGGCAGGAGAGATGGGAAGTCCGTTGGTAGCACCGAGCTATTGTGCCTCCAAGGGAGGGGTGCTCGCGCTGGCAAAATCGTACGCGTTGTTTTGCGCGCCGCATAATATCAATGCGAACGCCATCGCGCCGGGGTATATCGAAACAGATATGACAAAAGGGCGCGACGACCCGAATTCCGTACCGATCAAAAGGTTGGGAACGCCGCTGGATGTGGCAAAATGCGTATATTTTTTGGCGTCCGATCTTTCAGACTATGTGACGGGCGCGGTGATCGACGTGAACGGCGGGCTTTATATCCGCTAATGGTCTGGAAATCATAGAAAAGCAGTAAGAGGAGTTTATTATGGCAAGTTTTATATTGATGCCACAAAAAGGCCTGACGGAAGAAAGCGTTATCATGGGCGAATGGCATGTGAAAAGGGGCGACGTTGTAAGCGAGGGCGATATCCTGTTTGAGATCGAGACAGGCAAAGCGACGTTTCCTGTTGAGAGCGACGCGTCAGGGACGGTGCTTGAGACGATAGGCGAACCGGGCGACGAGATTCGCGTCAGGGAAGTCGTGTGCGTAATCGGCGAGCCGGGCGAAAGCTATCAAATACCAGGCAAAGAAGAACCCGTACAGGAAGAAAAGCAAGTGGAGGCATCCGCCGTTGCCGCACCGGCGCAAGTACAATCTCTAAAAGCGGAGGCAGCGCCAACGGGACGGATATTCGCTTCGCCTATCGTGCGCAGGCTGGCAAAGGAGAAGGGGGCAGACCTTACTATGGTCACGCCGAGCGGCCCCAATGGACGCATCATTCGTGCAGACCTTGAAAAATATTTGAAAGAAAGTCCGGCTCTATGCACGGCATCGATACCGGCGGCACAGACGGAGGAGCGCGTGATCGCGCATACGCACATCCGCAAGATCATTGCCGATAATATGATGCGGTCGATCCACGGCATGGCGCAGCTCACAATGGCAGCCGAGATCGACGCGACGCAAATGCTTGCCTATCGCAGGCAGATGAAGGAAAAAGCGGACATACTGCCGTATGCGGGCGCAACGCTCAACGACATGATGGTTTTTGCATTGTCGCGCACGCTGCTTGAATTTCCGGAATGCAACGCACATTATAAGGAGGACGGCCTGCATGTGTTTTCCGACGCCAACATCGGCATATCCGTAGATACGGAGCGCGGGCTGATGGTGCCTACCGTCGCGCAGGCCAACAGAAAAAGCTTAGGCGCAATCTCGCGCGAAACAAAGGAGCTGATCGCGGGCTGCAAGGCGGGGTCTCTCGATCCGGCGAAGCTTTCGGGCGGAACGTTCACACTGACCAATCTCGGCACAACGGGCATCACGGTGTTCACCCCCATCATCAATCCGCCGCAGGTGGCAATTTTGGGCGTGGGCACGGTTTGTTATCGTCAGCGCATAGAAGACGAAGCGCTTGTAACATACCCGTGCATGACGCTGTCGCTGACGATCGATCACCGCGCCGTGGACGGCGCTCCCGCAGCGCGTTTTTTACAGGCGCTTACCAAGAGACTGGAAAATTTTCCCTTGATATTATCCGAGTAAATCAGTATAATGTTGAGGTGAATAAAGCTCGCAAGTTCATGAAATTTTGAACTAAAATAAGCAAGCGAACAGGAGGTCTTGTGGTGTTGGAAGATAATTCATCTTTGCTTGATTCAACATATTCTCATTTGAAAAATATGATTATTATGGGAAAATATTCGCAGAATAGTCGTTTGGTGGTCAGCAAGCTCTCGGAAGAACTGGGAGTCAGCCACACCCCGATCAACGAAGCGCTGAATCGTCTGGTTTCCGAAGGGTACGTCGAATTTATGCCCAGACGCGGCATGAAGGTAAAGAAGCTCACGTTCGAGGAGATCGCCGAGACGTATGAGATGCGCAAAATGATCGAGCTTTACTGCGCCGAGGATATGATCCATTATGCAAAAACAGTTCCGCTGTATTTGGAAGAACTCCACAAATGCACGGACAAGCAGAACGAAATGGGATATAAGATCAACGCAGAAAACGATATGAAGCATTTTTTTGAGTATGAAACGTACTTCCATCAATTGCTTCTGTCGGCAACGAACAACAAGCAAATGTTTACGCTGTACCGCAACTTAAAGTCAAACGGTATGTTTTATTACATGATGCAGTCGACGCACCACAAGCTTTCCAAGTCGAGATATCTGCAGACGATGAAGGAACACGGCGATATATTGAAGGCGCTGGAAGACGAGAATCTGAGAAGGTTGAAAACTTTGCTGACGCGACATCTGGAAAAATCGCAGGAAAACCTGATATTGACGATCCAGAACGAAAAGGAGCACGACAACAGCCCCTTTATCCAGAGCCTGAGGATGCGGAAGCGCGACAAATAACGGATAGGAGAAACTATGAAACCGATCCTTGCAATTACGATGGGCGACGCGGCCGGCGTAGGCGCGGAAATCGCCGTAAAAGCATTGCGCAGCCGTGATGTTTATGAAACATGTATTCCGGTCGTGGTGGGCGATTATGAACCGATGGCGGATGCGGTTGCATTTACAAACAGCGGTCTTGCGTTAAACCGTATCAGCGATCCATCGCAGGCCAGGGGCGAATTCGGTGTGATCGACGTGATCGATATGGGCTTTTTGCAGCCGCAGGGCTGGGAATACAAAAAGGTGAGCGCGAAAACGGGCGACGCGGCATACAATTATGTTGTGAAGGGCATTGAGCTTGTGTTAGGTGGACAGGCGCACGCCGTTGTGACAGGGCCGATCAACAAGGAAGCAATCCATCAGGCGGGGCACCAATTTGCCGGGCATACCGAAATTTTTGCACACCAGACACAATGCAAAAATTACGCGATGATGCTGACATCAAAGGACTTGCGGGTCATCCATTGCACAACGCACGTTTCCCTGAAGCGGGCGTGCGATCTGGTGACCACGGAACGGGTGCTTACTGTGATCCGGTTGGCGGACGAAGCGCTCAAACTGTTGGGGATCAAACAGCCAAAAATTGCGGTCGCAGGGCTTAACCCGCATTGCTCGGAAAACGGTCTTTTCGGCGACGAGGAGCAAAAATGGATCATTCCTGCCGTAGAGCAGGCACAGGCGGCGGGGTTTGATGTAGAGGGGCCGGTGCCGCCGGATACTGTTTTTGTCAAGGCGATCGCCAAGCAATACGATATTGTGGTCGCGATGTACCACGATCAGGGACATATCCCGCTTAAGATGAGCGGCTTTAAGCTGAATCTTGAAACGAACCAGTTTGAATCCATGAGCGGCGTGAATACGACGCTGGGTCTGCCCGTCATTCGTACGTCGGTGGATCATGGGACTGCCTTTGACAGGGCGGGTGAAGGCCGCGCAAACGAAGAAAGCATGGTGGAGGCCATCGAAATGGCGGTGGTTATGGCGGGCAACAAGTTTCCAGAGCTTGCATAGGACAAAATGATGGCACAATTGATGCTTTTGGCGGATGATTTTACGGGCGCTCTCGATGCAGGTGTACAATTTGCCCAGCACGGGGCAAGCGTTTTTGTGACGGCGGACGGGGAGCCTTGTGGAGATACGGACGCGGATGTGCTCGTGATCGACATGGAATCGCGCCACGAAACGCAGCAAAAAGCATATCAAAAGATTTACAAACAGACGGAATATGCCGCAGACAGGCGTA
>NZ_JAYFPU010000088.1:0-6273 GCF_034927525.1 Christensenella sp. | reverse complement strand
ATACGCTGCCGCAAATCCGTCGCTCATCGTGAGCCCGAGGTCTCCGTCGCCTACCACGCCATCGATCTCGATCAGGTAGTCACGGTTGTCCGCCATGATTTTTTTCCAGCTTGCAAGTACGTCAAGTAATTCTTTCTGATTCATTTCTATCGCCTCCCTGAAAATCCCGTTTCTTCTTATATTTGTTTGAAGAACGGTGTGTTTGCCGGTTTGTCGACCAGTTTCTTCAGTTCGTCGTCCAGCTTCAGAAGCGAGATGGACATCCCCGCCATTTCAAGCGATGTCGCATATTCGCCGACATACACTTTATAGGGCTTGATGCCTTTCGCCTTCAAGATTTCATCTACCTTGCGGTATACGACATACTGTTCTTCAAGCGGCGTGCTGCCGAGGCCGTTGATGAGTACCGCTACTTCGTCGCCCGAGACGTACGGAATATCCGCAATGATGGGCTCCATCATTTCTGCAACGATCTCGTCCGCCGGCAGGAGCTTGCCGCGGCGGATGCCCGGCTCGCCATGAATACCCATGCCGATCTCCATTTCGTCGTCAGCGATCTCGAAGCTTGGTTTGCCCACACGGGGTACGATGCACGGCGTTAAGGCAACGCCCATCGTGCGTACGTTGGCGCTTGCTTTTTCCGCGATGCGTTTTACCTCCGCAAGCGGCATCATTTCGTCTGCCGCAGCGCCTGCACATTTGTAGACAAAGAAAATGCCTGCAACGCCGCGGCGCGTGTTTTTCGCGCCTGGAGCCGCCGGGCCTGCCGATGCAACATCCTCGCCCGCGACAACGCTTTCCACCTTAATATCTTCTTCAAAATCCGCCATTTCGGCAGCCATATCGAAGTTGAAGATGTCGCCATTGTAGTTTCCGTAGATATAGAGCACGCCCGCGCCCGAATCAATCTCTTTGGTCACCTCGAACATCTGTTCTGCGCTAGGGGACTGGAACACATCGCCGATGGAGCAGCCGTCAAGCATACCTTCGCCCACATAGCCGAGGAACAACGGAAGGTGTCCACTGCCGCCTCCTGTCGCGATACCGACCTTGCCCTGTTTTTTATGCTTGCTGACAAGGCAGTGCAGATCGTCGCCTGCATGCGTGACCAGATCGCCATGCGCCAGATAGATGCCCTCCAGCATTTCTCCTATAAAAGCTTCCGGCTTGTTGATTATTTTCTTCATGCTGTTTTCCTCACTTTTAATTTTTTCGGACGGCCGCCGTACATTTCAGCGCCGTACTGCACCATCATGACCACGATCAGCACGAGACCCCACACGAACGTCTTGAGGAACGAATCGAAGCGCAGGATACTGAATGCGCTCGATATCACCTGCAATACGATGATCGACAGCACAACGCCCGCAAGCTTCCCTTTGCCGCCTGCCGGGGAAACGCCCCCAAGGATGACGATCAGAAGGGTGAGCAGCGTGTATGTCGTACCGTAATCAGATTTTGCCGATCCTAAATGTGAACACACAACGATGCCTGCAATAGCTGCCATAATGCCCGAAGCCATGTATGTCTTCATCGTTACGCTGAAATTATTGATGCCCGAATACCGTGACGCTGTCGGGTTTGCACCCATCAGGTACAATTGCTGTCCATAAACTGTAAACTTCAAAATGAGCATCAGCACAATGACCACGCCCACAAAGATCAGCAGCGAATAAGGGATCACCCCTAGGAACAGCCCGTTCCCAATCGTCTTGAACGCATCGGAAAGCCCGGTGATCGCCGGCCCTTTTGTGATCGCAAGTCCGAGGCCTGTGAATATCTGCTGGGCAGAAAGCGTGACCAGCATGGCAGGAATGCGCAGATTACCGATCATGAAACCATTGAACGCGCCCGCACCGATACCCACTGCGATAGCCGCCACGATCGCGCCTACGATCGCGCCTGTATTATCGATGCCTGCCGTCTTCATGATGACCGCTGCAACAATGCCCGCGAGGTTGGAGATGCCGACCACGGAAAGGTCGATCCCGCCTGCGATCATACAAAGCATCATGCCAAGTGCCATGATCCCGAATTCAGGGAACTGGAACGTCATGGACTGGAAGTTTGACAAGGTCAAAAACTGATCGGGTGCGGCAATCGTCATAATGACGACCAACGCAATAATGATCACGAACAGCCACACGATGTTTTTATCGATCGATTTTAATACGTTCACTTTTTTCTGTGCTTGTTTTTCCATCATTTACGCCCCCTTCCTCAAATCTTCGGGCTGAGCGCAACGCGCTTCGCCTTGATGGAGGTGATCATACAGCCGATAATGATCAGCATACCGATCACGAACGTCTGCCAGTAGGTAGGCACGCCCAAAATGATCAGGTTGTTTTGTACGATACTTAACAGTGCTACGCCAAGGATCGTGCCCAGCACACTCCCATGCCCGCCTGTAATACGCGCGCCGCCGATGACGACCGCCGCAATGACCAGCATCTCGCTGCCCATCAGGTTGTTTGGGTTGGAGTTGCGCGCGAGCAGCGTATACGTCATGCCTGTGATGCCTACGATCGCGCCCACGAACATATAAATGAAATATTGTGTTTTGACTACGTTGAAACCCGCGCGGCGCGCAGAATTCTGGTCGCCGCCGATCGCGTAGATCGCGCGTCCAAGCATCGTATACTTCATCAAAAACCACACGACCACGCACAGCACAACGGGCAGGATGATGAATACCGACATAGAGGAAATTTTGTTTCCGAGATCTACCTGAAAGAGGTACGCCTTTGACATACTATCCATTTGTGCCGGTAGGTTTGTGATTTCGTTGACGCCTACAAACGAAAGCAGCGCGCCGTTGATCAGGCTGCTTGTACCGAGCGTGGCGATCAGGGTCGGGATCTTGAACGTCCCTACGAGAAACGCATTGAGTACGCCGAGCGCAAGGCCAACAAGCCCGGAGATCACGAATGCAAGCAGTACGCCGTCCCAGCCGTTGTCGATCATCAGCTTGGACGTGAAGTACATTGCAAATGAAGCAAACGCCGGAAACGATACGTCGATACCGCCCGAGACGATGACGATCATTTCGCACAGGGCGAACATCAACATCGTCAGCATGGCACGCGCCGTGTCGACCACTGTGCCTACACTAAAGAACGAGTTGTTGACAAGTCCAATCACCAGGCACAGGCCGATAATGATATAGATAACAATCGCTTCGTTTGAAGTAAGAACATTATTTTTGGCCAGTTTTTTTGATTGATCCATAACGATACCCCCTTCCTATGCCTGCTCGCTCAAAAGAGCGGCCAGCTTTGTTTCGTCTAAATCTTCCGCATCCATGCTGGCAGTCAGTTTCCCGCCGCGCATGATGACGATCTTATTGCAGTTCTGGATGAGCTCGGGCAGGTCGTCAGAAATGATGATGACGCCCACGCCATCTTCGGCGAGACCGTGCAAAATCTTATGGATATCCGATTTGGAACCGATATCCACACCGACCGTCGGGCCATTGAGGATCAATATCCGCGGATTGGTATTCAGCCATTTGGCCAGCACGACCTTCTGTTGATTACCGCCGGACAGTGTCTTGATGGGCGGCTCGGGCGAAGGCGCGGCGATAGACAGCTTTTTGATCCATTCCCACATGGATTCCTTCATCCCCTTGTAGTCGATCCTTCCGCCCTTCAAATAACTTTTGATGGAAGCGGCGACCGTGTTTGTACCGATCGGGATCTCGAGGAACAGCCCCTCTGTGAGACGGTCTTCCGGAACATACCCGATGTTGTGCTTCATGGCGTCGGACACACTTTTGATCTTGATCTCCTCACCGTCTAAGATGATCTTGCCGCCGGTGGGTGGAGCCATACCGAAAAGCGCTTCGCCGATCTCTCCGCGGCCGGAGCCGAGAAGGCCGGTGATGCCAAGAACGTCGCCTTCACACAGCGTGAAGCTGACGTCTGAAAATTCCCCCGTGCGCTCTAAGTTCTGCACCTCGAGGATCTTTTTTTCTTTTGCCTGCGGACGATAAAACACATCTTCGATGTCTCTGCCCGTCATTGCTTTTACAAAACGCGCACGATCAAACTCGCCGATCGGGCCCTCCGCCACGTTTTCGCCGTTACGCAGGATCGAAAGCGTTTGCGCGATGTCATATACTTCGTCCAGCTTATGATTAACGATGAGTACTGCGATCCCCTGGGACTGCAGCATTCTGATGATTTCGAATAATTTTGCGACTTCCTTTGCGGTAAGCGCGGTCGTCGGCTCGTCCATGATGATAAGCTTTGCATCATTTAGCAGCGCACGGCAAATGGCGACCATTTGTTTGTTTGCCACAGACAAACGCTCGACTAAGACGTCAAGCGGTATTTTGGCGCCGATCTTATCCATTGCTTTTTGCGCGATGGTGCGTACTTCTTTCCAATTCACGATTTTTCTGCCGGAATTGAGCTCGTTGTTGAGCGCGATGTTTTCTGCTACCGTAATGTTGGGAAAAACCGAAAAGTCCTGATAAATGACCTGGATGCCCATTCTGATGGCTTCCATAGGCGTTAGGGATTTGAATGTCTTTCCGTCGATATAGATATCACCTTCGTCGGCGTTATGCGCACCCGATATGACTTTGATCAGGGTAGATTTGCCACAGCCGTTTTCTCCGGCCATACACAGAACCTCACCCTTGTGGATCGTCAGGTCTACGCCTTTTAGTGCTTTGACACCGCCAAAGGATTTTTTGATTCCTGTTACTTTCAAGAATACCTCTGACATGAATTTGTCCACCTTTCCCCCTAAATAGATATGCAAGGCTCCCCGTTTCGGGGGAGCCTAACATATTATTTATATGATTTGTAGTAGTGACTTAGAACTGATACATCGGATCGTCAACGTTGGATTTGTCAACGTCGATCCAAGCTTTTGCATACAGCGTGTTGTTGTTAGCGCCGCCCAGCGTGAGGTTATCATAGCCTGTAACCGTCAGGGACATGCCATTGTCAACTTTTTCTTCATTGAGGATTCTCAGTGCGAGCTCGTTCATCGCGTAGCCAGCAGCAGCCGGATCCCAGAAGGAGATCATGTCGATCACGCCGTCTTTGATGTATTTTCCGGAAACGGATACGAGGGACGTACCAACGATCTTCACTTTTCCTGTCATGCCTGCTTCTTCAACCGCACGTGCAGCACCTGCTACGTCAGCCATAGCGGAGCCCTGGAAGCCTGTGAGCTCCGGGAACGCCGTCAGCAGTTCTTTTGTCTTCGTGTAAGCCTGCTCCTGATCGTCAGCAGATTCTACTTTGTCACCAGCAAGTTTCATGTCCGGGAAGTCTTTTTTCTGCATTGCTACAGAAGCGTCTACCCATGTGTTGTGCGTCTGGGAAGTAAGTGCGCCTACCATAACGGCATATTCGCCCTTCTTGCCCATAAGCTCGGAAAGCTTTGTCATGAAGTGCTCGCCATAAGCTTCGTTGTCAAACGCTTCTAAGTCATAGTCAACGTTCGTCATGCCGTCAGCTTCGTGAGAGATCACGAGGATACCAGCTTCGCGCGCTTTTTTCAGAACCGGCTCGAGCGCCTCTGTGGAGAACGGAACCACGCAGATCGCGTCTACTTTAGCAGCGATAGCGTCTTCCACGTATTTCGCCTGCTCAGCAGCGTCAGCCGTAGCCGGGCCGTCCTGATAAGCGTCTACGCCTGTGTCGGCAGCAAACTGCTTAACACCAAGATCCATTCTCTGGAACCAGGCGATACCTGTCGTCTTCGGGATCGTGATGATCTTGAAGTCTGTTTTTAAGTCTTTGAGCGTGGAGTGGTCTCCGCCCACTACCTCTGTGCCCGAAGCGGGAGCAGATGCGGACTCGCTTGCAGCAGCCGATTCACTCGGTGCAGCCGACTCGCTTGCAGCGGCCGATTCGCTCGGTGCTGCCGATGCGGGCTCGCTCGGTGCAGGAGCCGGGCTCGAGCATGCGAACAGCGAGAACACCATTACCACAGCCAAGACTGCGATGACAATTTTTTTCATTTTTGTTTCCTCCTAAGTTTTTTTACATTTCGTTTTCACGAAAAACTTATTTAAAATTTTAAAAATTCGATTTTGAGTAATGAAAGCTGTTTCTTTCAGATCAATTATAGTTTAGTAAACATATGATTGTTTTTATTAAAACTACCACTTATGTTTAGTCTTGTCAAGTCGTTTTGAGTGCTAAACTACTAAACGAATGCCCTTTGGTAAAAGAAAAACACTTTATGAACAAAATACTACCGATTTTTATTCATATCTTCATATTTATGTAAAAATTTCCGCAACTCCAATCA
>NZ_JAYFPU010000104.1:0-2569 GCF_034927525.1 Christensenella sp. | reverse complement strand
TACATTGATATAAGGTTTCTTACCCGCCACTCTAGGTTGCCCGTTTCCGGCAGGCGTATAGTCACAGATCATCAGTTTTTTTGTCTGCGGGTCAATCTCCGCGGCGACATAATGCGCGCCAATGCTGCCGTCCGGATTCTTGTAGGCAAAGCACAATATCCCGTATCCGTCCTCACTGATCACTTTTTGCGCCCGCGCTTCCAAAGGAGATGTTTCCCTATCCTCCGGAACGACCATAGCATAAGCCGTCGACGCGTTTCTGATCCTTACGTCCGGCACTGCTTCTTTGACATATTGTTCCGTTCGCCACGGAATTGTCCTCGGGAAATTAGCATCTCCATGCTCGCTGTGCCACGCGTAGGTTTGTTCAAACGGCACGCTCTTCCCCATCAATTGCAAAACGTTATGAGTCGCGGTTGTGGAGCATCCGTTTGCCGCCATCCCCGCTTGGTCAAAAGGCAATCCCGCAAGCTCCGGCTGATCCTGATACACAAGCCCCGTGATTTTTCCCATGCGGGCGCGATACGCCTGCTCCGTGCTATCGTCCCACTGCCCTGTTTCACTGATCCCGAGTTCTTTTTGCATCTTTTTGATACTAACCTCATCACGGAGGAACGCCGGAGCCTCTGCGGGCTTTGTTGTCATCTGTACGCCGCTTTTCTGCGCCTCATCCATTTGCTGTTCAAAGTCCCCAAGCATTGCCGCGTTCACACCGTTGATGGTCTCATTCGGATGCGCTTTCAAATAATCGCGTATACCCGCTTCCTCCGGGGTCATGGGCTGCGCGCCCGCCGCCAGATCAGCTACTGTATTCGTACTCCGCACATGCGTTTGCGGTGTTTGCGCTTTCTGTCGCCGCCCTTACCTCGTCCGCCTTCTCCTGCGTGATTGGCCCCATATCAAGATCAAGGTTGCTGCCACCCGTCTTATCCGGTTTCAGCTCTAGCGTTGGCTGTGCCGGCGACGTTACGCTCGCCGACAATGGCTGTACCATATTTCCCACCGTCTGCGGATCGACCTTCGTCGCTCCCGCTATGATGTCGTCTCTCACGATCTTCGGATCGTTCTTATGCATAGTATATACCATATTCATGCTAGTGTCGGTATCTCTTTCATCTTCAACCGCCTGCGTCGGCTTTGCATTGATCTTCTCACGCAATTCCTTTACGCGCGCATCCAGCGCAGGGGTGAATTTCTTTAGCTCCTCCCGCACGAAATCATTTTTCAGTTCCTGTTCGCCCCATAACCCCTGCACAAACGGGTCGTCCACATCCCCCTTGTGCGCCAACACCGCAGTTGTCAGCCTCTCCACATTTGTTTGGGTTTTGGGCGCTACCCCTTCGTTTTTCCTCATCTGCGGCTTGATCGGCGGCGTGGACGGCGATTCCTGTTTCTTCTGCCACTGCGGTATGGCTGCCGGCTCTGCCAGCTTTGCCATCTGCAGCTTTTGTACGGTTGTCGGCGCGAGCTTTGCTTGTACCACCGATGGTTTTTGTATCGCCGGCAAAAACGGATTCAGCATTTCCGCAGCCGCTGCTGCTTGCTTTTGCGCTTCCGCCTGCTTGCGCTGTTCCTCTGCTTTTCGCTGTTCCTCTTCCCACTGATTGCGGTCGCCTTGCTCCCTTCGCGGGCGGAACATGCTGTTCCCCCGCGTGCCCCCTTTGCTAGAAGTTGTTTTGCTGCGTCTTCCGCCTTGCAAAACCGATTTGTTCCTGACGTCTTGAATCATGCCTCATTCCCCTCCTCGCGCTTTTTCTGCGCCAGGCTCTCCGCTGCATTCTGCATGTTCCTAAATACCTCGTTCATTTGATTCGTTCCCATTTTTCTTCTCTCCTTTTTATTTTTTTGACATCAAAAAAGGAAGCGCATTCCTGCACTTCCCTTATCTGCGTATATTTTTACAATACTATCTTACCACACCCACACCGGACATTGTCGGACATCGGGCGGACATTTTAGGACATCGCCTTACCCCATCTCCGGCAGGATGTACGTTTCCCCATCCGGCGCTTCAATCATATTCAGCTTCGTGTCGTAAACCACCTCGAGCGCCTCTTTTGTAAGCACGTCCGCCGCCGCGCCAAACGCAGACACCCGCCCGTCCTTTAACAGCGCGATCTCATCACAATAATGCCGTGCAAGATTTAGGTCGTGCAGCACGCATACGCATAACATTCCTCTGTTGCGCACAAGAGAGCGCACAAGGGAAAGTATACCTACCTGGTGCTTGATGTCAAGGTTTGCGACCGGCTCATCAAGCAGCAAAACACTCGACTCCTGACACAGCGCGCGCGCAATGATCATACGCTGCCACTCCCCGCCGGAAAGCCCGATGACCGAGCGGTTTTCAAGGTGGGCGATCCCCGTTTTTTCGATGCATTCACGCGCAAGGGCAATATCCTCCGGCGTATCGCTTTCAAAGGTTTTCTTGTGTGGGTTGCGCCCCATCAACACTGTTTCCAGTACGGTAAAATCATATTCCAGCGCATAATTCTGTGGTACAAGCGCCATCTTTTTGGCAAGCGATTTCGCATCAATCGCGCATACGTCCTCTCCATCCAGCCTGACT
>NZ_JAYFPU010000154.1:0-4305 GCF_034927525.1 Christensenella sp. | reverse complement strand
ACCTCGCCAAAAACCTTGTTGACGATCCGGACGCTGTAAACGTTGTAGAGCGTGAGGAAGACAATGCCGAGGGTCTGGAGTTACGCGTTGCGCCGGATGATATGGGCAAGGTCATTGGCAAGCAGGGCAGGATCGCTAAGGCGATCCGTACTGTTGTGAAGGCAGCGACATCGAAAGCGTCAAAAAAGTATATTGTTGAGATCATATGACGGAATTTTTTGAACTGGGGCGGATATCAAAGCCACAGGGGATCAAGGGTGAAATCAAATTCGATGCATATACGGACGACCTGTCCCGTTTTTCGTATCTCGAGCAGGTGTATTTTTTGCGTGAGGACGGAAGCTATGAAGCTGTTCAGGTGCTGTCCGCAAGGGTAGACGCGCGTTATGCGTACTTAAAGCTTGCGGGATATGACGACCGTAACGCAGCGGAGGCTTTGCGTGGCGTTATGGTGTACATTGACAGGGAGCATGCTGCACAGCTGCCGCAGGGAGCGCATTATGTGCGGGACCTGATCGGGCTTGATGTGGTGACGCAAACGGGAGATGTGGTCGGGAAGCTTTCGGATATCATGCAAAACGGCGCTGCCGATGTGTATGTGGTAAAAACGCAGACGCAGGGAAACTGTATGTTTCCGTCGATCCCCGGTGTGGTGCTTGAAAAGGATATCCCCGGCGGAAAAATCATAGTGGATGAAGAACGCCTGCGTGAGGTTTCGATCTATGACGACATTTAATTGCCTCACGATTTTCCCGGAGATGTTTTCCGGCTTTACAGGAACAAGCCTGTGTGAAAAAGCAATCGTGAAACAATTGATTGCGGTCAATACCGTTAACTTTCGTGATTACACACAGGACAAGCATAACCGTGTGGACGATTATCCGTTTGGTGGAGGTGCGGGCATGCTGTTTATGCCGCAGCCGCTTTTTGACAGCTTTGATATGCTGGCAGAAAAATATTCGGATCGAAAGAGTCGCAATATCTATATGTCGCCTGCAGGCAAAAAGCTTACGCAGGAAACAGCGGAGCAGCTTGCGGAATATGACGTCCTAAACATTCTATGCGGGCATTATGAGGGTGTTGACCAGCGCGTGCTCGATCATTGTATCGACGAGGAAATCTCTATCGGGGATTATGTGCTGACAGGCGGGGAGCTTCCTGCTATGGTGCTGATGGATTGCGTGATGCGCTATGTCCCGGGGGTGCTTTCCAACGACGAATCGGTAAGTGAAGAAAGCTTTAGCGGGAACCTGCTCGAATATCCGCAATATACGCGTCCGTCCTCTTTTCGCGGCATGGACGTACCGGAGGTGCTGCTTTCGGGGCATCATAAAAACATTGCAGCATGGCAAAGGGAACAGGCGTTACTGAAGACGCTGCGGGAACGACCGGACTTGCTTGAGCAGGCCGAGCTTAGCGACAGTGACAGGGTTTTTCTCGATCAATTGAAAAATCAATCTTGATTATTTGATCAGGTTGTGGTAAACTTTTAATGTTTTTTGAATTAGGATGGTCCGCTGCCCGAATATGCGGGTAAGAACGTCTGTAGGGGAAGGAGGCTTTTGAAAAATGAATGATATTATCAAAGCAGTAGAAGCAGAACAGCTGAAAAGTGATGTGCCGGCGTTAAGAATCGGCGATACAGTCAAAGTATACGTGAAAGTTGTCGAGGGTCAGAGAGAAAGATTACAGGCTTTTGAGGGATACCTGATCGCGCAGAAGGGCGGCGGGCTTTCCGAGACGATCACGGTGCGCCGTTTGTCTTATGGCATTGGCGTAGAGAGAACATTCCCGATCCATTCACCCCGTGTGGACAAGATCGAGGTGCTGCGTCACGGACAGGTGCGTAGGGCAAAGCTATTTTATCTGCGTGACAGAGTGGGTAAGGCCGCTAAGATCAGAGAGAAATAAGCAAAGCAGGACGGGGGCTTAAATCATTTAAGCCCTTGTTTTTTTATCCGGAGGAGACGAAAATGGATATTCAATGGTATCCCGGGCATATGACCAAGGCCCGCAGACAATTGAAGGATAAGCTGAAGATGATCGACATGGTCATCGAGGTGCTGGACGCGCGTGCGCCCAAGAGTTCGCTGAACCCGGATTTTGACGATATGTTTTCACAGAAGACGCGTTTTTACATCCTCAATAAGGCTGATCTTGCGGATGAAAACATCACAAAAAACTGGATCGCTTTTTTTGAAAAACAGGGGATCAGGGCGGTCGCTTTTTCAGCAACCAAGGGCAATACGCAGCAGCTCAAGAAGAGCATACTGGATTGCGCGCAGGATATCCTGAAAAAGTACAAGGACAGGGGCATGAACAAAACGCTACGCTGTATGGTGGCGGGCATCCCCAATGTAGGGAAATCTGCGATTTTGAACCGTTTGTCCGGCGGTAAGAAAATGCTTGAGGGAAACAAGCCGGGTGTAACGCGATCCTTGCAGTGGGCAAAGGTCGACGATTATCTGGAGATCATGGATACGCCGGGGCTACTATGGCCCAAATTCAAGGATGAGGACACAGGCGCGGTCGTCGCTTTGATCGGCAGCGTTAAGCTTGACATACTGGATGAAGAAGCGCTTGCTTTTCATTTGATCTCCCTGCTCAAGGTTTCCGCACCGAAAATGTTGACCGAACGGTATAAGCTGGAAGACCTGGATAAGGATTCTTATGAAATACTTTGCGATATCTGTAAATCGCGCGGCTTTTTATTAAAGGGCGGCGTTTTTGATACGGAGCGCGGCGCCAAGACGCTGCTGGACGAATTTAAAAACGGTAAAATGGGCAGGATATCTTTGGAAAAACCGGAGCGTGCTTAAGTGGGAAAGCGCGAAGAAAAACAACAGGAAAAGCTCGCTGATATGACCGAGTATGAGAAGCTGCATTGGGCGCAGGGACAATACCTGATCGCGGGGATCGATGAGGTGGGGCGCGGCCCACTGGCAGGGCCGGTTGTCGCTGCTTGCGTGATCATGCCTAAGGATGATTTGATCCTTGGGATCGACGATTCGAAAAAAATATCGGAAAAGCGCAGGGAAGCGCTGTATGAATTGATCGTGGAAAAAGCGGTTGATTATTCCGTAAGTGTGATAGATAATAATATAATAGATGAAATCAATATTTTGAACGCGGCGAGGATGGCGTTTGAAAACGCGCTTAACGGCCTGCATGTGCGTCCGGAGCACGTATATACGGATGCGATGACGCTCAATACGGAGATTCCGTATACGTCGCTTATCAAAGGCGACGCAAAGGTCTATACTATTGCCGCTGCGTCTATTTTGGCTAAGGTGACACGCGACAACATGATGCGCGAATATGATGCGCAATATCCGCAATACGGATTTGCAAGGCATAAAGGATATGGCACGCAGGCGCACTATGACGCGATCCGCGAGCATGGCATATTGGAGATTCACCGGAAGACCTTTTTGAAGAAAATATTGGGGGAATGATGGATCGGCAGGCGATCGGCAAAGCAGGGGAAGACTTCACCTGTGATTATTTGAAAAAGTGTGGCATGAAGATATTGGCGCGCAACTATCGTGCGAAGAAAGGCGAGATCGACGTGATCGCGCGCGATGGGAGTACGATCGTTTTTGTTGAGGTGAAGACGCGTTCGTCGAGTGCTTATGGAACGGCGGGAGAAGCTGTGACATACAGAAAACAGCAGATGGTCGCGCGGACGGCACAATGGTACATTATGCAAAATCATATAAAGGAGTCAGATTTCCGTTTTGACGTGGCGGAGGTTTCCGCAAGCGGGCCAGAACTTACCATGAATTATTTAAGGAATGCATTTGGCGTCTGAACGGAGTAAAGCAGCATGGAAGAACAATTGAAAACACAAAATGAATTCATCGTCTGGTTCACCGTTTTAGGTGTTATCTTTTTGATGCTGATGGTATATTTGTACCAGGCAAAAAAACAGTCGAATCCTTTTAAAAAGCAACTTTCCTCGGTGAGCGCCTTTGTACTATTCGCGGCGGTCGCCTTTTTGATACGCATTGCCATTGCATACTCCCTTCCGGGGTATATGACGGATATGGACTGCTTTAAGGCATGGGCCAATTATTCCTATGAGGGCGGGTTTGCCAATTTCTATACCAGTGATTTTTTTGCGGATTATCCGCCGCTCTATGTGTACGGCCTTTCTTTTATCGGCTTTTTGCGGGATGCGTTTTCTGTGGATATCAATTCGCAGATGTTTTCCATGATGATACGCCTGCCGGCGATGATCTGCGATATTGTTGCGGCTTACGCTGTTTACCGGATCGCGCGTAAAAAATTTGGAAACAGCATGGC
>NZ_JAYFPU010000157.1:0-11252 GCF_034927525.1 Christensenella sp. | reverse complement strand
CGGCAGCATCGGTGCGTATGGCGAGGAATTTGACTATCCGGTCTTTTGTGACAAATACGGCGAGCATCGCGATTTGAGCGTGATGGGGGCAAGAGAGGACGAGTCTGAGAAGTTTTATTTTAAGAAACCCTTAACACAGGGATGGTGTGCGGTCGAATATCCGGACGGAACGGAGCTTACGATGCGTTTTCCGGCAGACAAAATACCGTATCTGGGCATATTGCAAAACCGCGGTGGGTTCCGCGATATCTACAATATTTTTCTGGAACCATGCAGCGCGCCCTTCGACCGTCCGGATGTTTCGCGTCTGCGCGGACAGCAAAGCGTGCTCAAGGGGAATTCCGCTTATCAGTGGTATGTGGAAATAGAAATCCGGTCCAAACAATGAAACGGAGGATAATGTGATGCAGACAGTATTGCCAGTCGGCTTGCGCAGGGACGGGTCTTATTATACGAGGATCGTCTGGGCGAGCCATACCGAAAGCGACCCGACCTTCTGGGTGTGTAACGTGATCACGGACGACAATGCGCGCGGGGGCGGCACATGGGGCACAAACACCACAGGCCCGGCAAACCTTGTGCTTGATTTTTGGGGAGAGACACAAAGTATTTCCAAAATAGACTTTTTCCGCAATGTAGGGCTCGATATCAGCATCTTAGAGGAGCTCGCAAAGAATATCAATATTTACGTTACGAACGACGATGCAGGAAGCAAGCTGCGGCGCAAAGACGACGACATCGATTCTGTAGACTGGAAGCTTGCAGGAAGCGTAGAAACGCAAAAGGCTGAGGGATGGGAACAGGTAATGCTTGAGAAGCCGGTCGAAGCGCGGTTTGTGCGTATCGAGCTTGTGGACAATCATGGCACGCCGCCGGATATCCCGTGGACGGAGATCAATCAGGTCAAACTGTATCCGTGAGAAAGGGACGGCTGTGAAAAAGAATATAGGGATCGACATCGGCGGCACGAAGGTCATGCTTGGCGTAGTGGACGAAGAAGGAACGATCCTCATAAAAAAGAAGATACCCATGCAGCCGGAGCTTTCTGCTGAAAATATGATCGGGCAGATCGCGCAGGAAGCGCGGCGTATGCTGGATGACGCGAACATCGGGATGGAAGAAATCAGCTTTGTGGGCGCGGGCGTACCGGGAACGGTGGATACGGCGGCAGGCATCGTCGAGTATTGTCCCAATATTTGCTGGGACAGCGTGCCTGCAGGAAAGTATTTTCGTGAAGCGCTTGGTAAGGAAACGCTTCTTTCGCAGGATTCGCGGTTGGCGGCGCTGGGTGAGTCGCTGTTTGGCGCCGGAAGGGACTATGGCAGCATTGCGTGTATCACGATCGGGACAGGCATCGGCTGTGGTCTTATTTACGGGAAAAAAATATTTGGCGGTGGTCTTGGGACTGCGGGCGAGCTGGGGCATATCGTCTGTGAAGCGGACGGAAGACAATGCCCGTGCGGAAACCGCGGCTGCCTGGAACGTTATAGCTCGGGGACGGGCATCCTTTTAGAAGCAAAGGAGAGCTATCCGGTTCAGTTTGCGGGTACGGTACGCACAGAGGATGTTTTTGATCTGGCATATGCGGGAAGCACTTCCGCAAAAGAGGTCATTGCGCGCAGCGTGAGCCGGCTGGCAGACGGCATTGTGACGCTGGTCAATATTTTTGCGCCCGAGGCTGTTATTATCAGCGGCGGGCTATGCGAGCATAAGGAACTGGTGATCGAACCATTACAAAACGCGGTACAAATGCGCGGGTATCCCGCGTGGACACGGCAGAGCAGGCTGCCGGTCAGAAAAGCAGAGCTAGGTGCAGACGCGCCTATGATCGGCGCTTCTGCTTTGTATCGCGGGATATAATGGAAAAAATGTGCGCCTTTGGCGTACATAATATATTTATTATGGAGGAACCAAAGAATGGACCAAAACGAAAAGAAGCTGTCGCCGGAGCTGCTGGCGAAATACATCGACCATACGCTGCTGAAACCGCCGGCGTCCTTAGACGACATCCGCAAGGTTTGCGACGATGCAAAAAAGTATAACTTTGCAAGCGTTTGTGTGAACCCGACCTACATCAAATTCGTAGCGGAGTATCTTGTGGGGACGGATATCGTTCCCTGCTGCGTGATCGGCTTCCCGCTGGGAGCAAATACGCCGGAGGTCAAGGCTTTTGAGGCGGCGAATGCAGCGGATCTCGGCGCACGCGAGCTGGATATGGTGATCAATATCGGCGCGATTAAATCCGGCGACTGGGCGCTTGTGAAGCGCGATATCGAGGGCGTGGTAAAAGCGGCGGGCGACCGAGCGCACGTCAAGGTGATCATTGAAACATGTATGCTGACAGATGAAGAAAAGGTAAAGGCGTGCGAGATCAGCAAAGAAGCGGGTGCGCACTTTGTCAAAACCTCTACGGGCTTTGCTGATGGCGGCGCAACGGTAGAAGACGTACGCCTCATGCGCAAGACAGTAGGGGAAAATATCGGCGTGAAAGCGTCGAGCGGCATCAAGACCTATAAGGACGCTGCGCGTATGATCGAGGCGGGCGCCAACAGGCTTGGTACAAGCGCAGGCGCGGACATCATCGCCGGAAGCTAAGCAAATATAAAAAAATACGGCATCACTTACCGCTGCCGCATTTTCAGTACTCCATGAAAAAAACACCCAAGGCCTATGCCTTGGGTGTTTTTTATTCTTCGTTCGCAGGATCGTCGATTTTGCTGTTTTTTTGCGCAAGATCAAGGTTTTTTTGCGCCTTTCGCAAATGCTGCCGCATTAGCTTGGCAGCGTTGACGGACGAGCCTTCCATGATCGCGTTTGCAATGCGCGTATGGTCTTCCAGTGTTTTTTCCGGTTGGTTTGGCAGGTTCATCGTGGCCTGACGGCTCTTGGATAACAGCTCTGAACAAAGCTCGCATATCATCGAAAGTGCGCTGTTCTGGGAAATTTCCGCAATCAGGTTATGGAACTCGTCATCTTCTTCCCAGGGATTTTGTCCGTTTTCAATGGCTGTGCGCGTTTTTTCAATCGTTTCTTGTAAACGCTGTGCGGATTCAGGCGTGATGTTTTTCGCCGCCAGTGAAGCGGCCTCCGTTTCTAACAGCTCGCGCACATGGATCAACTCGCGGATCAGCTTTTCATCCTGAGAAAACATCACAGAGAACGGCGAGATCACGTTGTCGATGGTGACAGAACGGATATACGTCCCGCCGCCGACCTTTGATTCCAGATAGCCGAGCGTCTCCATAGAGCGCAGCGCCTCTCTGATGGCGGTACGGCTGACGTGCAGCATTTCCGTAAGTTGGCGTTCGGAGGGCAGGCGGTCACCCGGCTTTAGGGAACCGTTTTTGATCAACCCAAGCAGCTGGTCGATAATGTCTTCATATAACCTCGTTTTTTTCAGTGGTTCCAGTACTGGCTCCATAGTTGTCCCTTCCCGGTGGCTTGCATTTAAAAAAGCAGCTCGCATATAACCACTATATTACATAAATTATAAAAAAAAAGCAAATCATATCTTGACATTGGATTTATGGTATAATAGTATGATGGTATGACCAATTTACAATGACGAACATCATATGAGAACACAAAGCAAACAACCGAATAATAGGAGGGGCCATTTTATGGATTATGCAAAGGAAAGTTTGAAAAAACACTATGACTGGAAAGGTAAGATCGAAGTGATCGCCAGGACACCCGTAGCGGATAAGGACGACCTCTCTTTGGCGTATACACCCGGCGTTGCCGAGCCTTGTATGGCGATCCATGAGGACGTAGATAAGAGCTTTGACCTGACACGCCGCTGGAACATGGTAGCGGTCGTAACGGACGGTACGGCGGTTCTCGGTTTGGGGGACATCGGCCCGGAAGCGGGTATGCCTGTTATGGAAGGCAAATGCGTGCTGTTTAAATCGTTTGGTGATGTGGATGCTTTTCCGCTGTGTGTACAGTCTAAGGATGTGGATTCGATCGTGGAAACGGTGTACCAGATCAGCGGTAGTTTTGGCGGGATCAACTTGGAAGATATTGCGGCACCGCGTTGCTTTGAGATCGAGAAGAAACTAAAAGAGCGCTGCTCGATACCGATCTTTCACGACGATCAGCACGGTACGGCGGTCGTTACGGCGGCGGCGATGGTCAATGCGCTCAAGCTGACGAACAAGAAGCTTGAGGAACAGGTATGTGTCGTTGCAGGCGCAGGCGCGGCAGGCGTTGCGTGTACAAAGCTGCTGATGAGTATGGGGCTTAAGAACGTTATCCTGTGCGACCGTAAAGGCGCGATCTATGAGGGCAGGGACGGCCTCAATGAATCCAAAGAGGAAATGGCGAAGATTTCCAACCGCGAAATGATCAAAGGCAGCCTTGCTGACGTACTGAAAGGCGCGGACATATTGGTGGGCGTTTCCGGGCCGGGCATCGTGACAAAGGAAATGGTTGCTTCGATGAATGCGGATTCGATCATCTTCGCAATGTCTAATCCGACGCCGGAGATCATGCCGGACGAAGCAAAGGCGGCAGGCGCTGCGGTGGTCGGTACGGGCAGGAGCGATTTTGCCAACCAGATCAACAATGTACTTGCGTTCCCGGGCATCTTCCGCGGCGCGCTTGATGCACGCGCAAGCGATATCAACGACGAAATGAAGATCGCGGCGGCTTATGCCATCGCCGACCTGATCACAAAAGAAGAACTGGCAGCGGATTATGTGATCCCCGCGCCCTTTGATAAGCGCGTGGGCCCGGCTGTCGCAAAAGCAGTTCATGACGCTGCGGTAAAAAGCGGCGTAGCAAGGATATAAGGATAGGGGAAAACCCAGAGGAGAAGGAAAATGGAAGATGCAATGGTAATTGACCAGCTGGTAGAACGCGCAAAAGCTGCGCAGGAAGTGCTCGCGGGATATTCGCAGGAGAAGATCGACGAGATCGTGAAAATGTTCGGCAAGGTCGTTTTTGATCATGCGGAGGAGTTTGCGAAGGAAGCGGTCGAAGAAACGCGCATGGGCGTTTATGAGGATAAGGTAGCGAAGTGTAAGGGAAAATCAAGGATCATCTGGAACAACCTCAAGGGCAAGAAGTCGGTCGGCATCCTAGAAGAAGATGAGGAAACGGGCATCACGATCATGGCGAAACCGATGGGCGTTGTGGGCGCTGTTACACCGTGCACAAACCCGATCGTGACACCGATGTGCAATGCGATGTTTGCGATAAAGGGCGCGAACGCGATCATCATTGCACCGCATCCGCGCGGCAAAAAGGGTGCAAAACGCATGGCAGAGCTTTATTATGAGCAGCTCGACAAAATGAATGTGCCGCGCGACATCTTTTTGGTGATCGAAGAACCGTCCATCGAGCTGACGAACGAGCTAATGAAAAAGGTCAATGTCGTCATCGCTACGGGTGGTGCGGGCATGGTGAAGTCGGCGTATTCCAGCGGCAAGCCGAGCTTTGGCGTAGGGCCGGGCAATGTGCAGGGCATCATCGACCGCGATGTGGACGTCAAGACGGCGGTTTCGAACATGATCGCATCCAGAATATTTGATAACGGCGTTATCTGTTCGGGTACGCAGACGATCATTGCGCCCCGTGAAAAATATGATGAGATATTGCAGGAGTTTCAAAATCAGGGTTGCTATTATGTGTACGATCCGGATCGCGTAGAGGTGTTCCGTAAGGCGATATTCCCGGGCGGAATCATCAACAAAGACGCGGTAGGGCAGTCGGTACAGGACATTGCGAAGCTTGCGGGCGTCGAAGTGTCGGAAGGGACAAAGGTGATCATCTTAAAGCCGGGTGCATATGGCAGGGACGACGTACTGAGCAAAGAAAAAATGTGTCCTGTTATGACGGCATACGCCTACGATACGTGGGAAGAAGCGGTAGAGATCGCTTACCAGAACCTGTGCTATGAGGGCGCGGGGCACTCGGTAGATATCCAATCCAACAACGACGAACATATCAACTATGCAGGGCTCAGACTTCCGCTTTCCCGCCTTGTGGTCAACCAGATTTGTGCGACAATGGCAGGCGGCGCTTTTGCGAACAGCTTATCGCCGACAACGACGCTCGGCTGTGGCAGTTGGGGAAACAATTCCATCAGTGAAAATCTTTCTTACTTCCACCTGTTCAACAAGTCACGGATCGCGCGTGTCAAGAAAGGCTGGGAGCAGCCGTCTGACGAGAAGATCTGGGAGTGAGCAAGCAAAGCGGAATCGAGGTGTGGGCAGGGGGCGATATGGCTCCCTGCTCCAAAAGGCAGAAGGGACGGATGGGCAACCATTATGAAATTACTGGAATATAAAGCAAAAGAAATCATGGAAAAATTCGATATTCCGACCATGAAGGGCGTTGTCATCGACAGCGCGGACGGGATACCGGAAAAAATCAAGGAAGCAGACCTTGCCTATCCTGTGGTCGTCAAGGTACAGGTACAGATCGGCGGACGCGGCAAGGCGGGCGGCGTGCAGTTTGCACAGGACGCGCAGGAGGCGACCGGCCTTTGCGAAAAGATGCTGGGTATGGATATCCGCGGGTTTGCGGCAAACGAACTGATGATCGTGGAAAAGGCAAACCCGGTCAAGGAATGGTATGTATCCATCATGCTCGATAGGCTTTCCAAATCTCCGTTGCTGATTTTTTCGCCGGTGGGCGGTATGGACATCGAAGAAACGGCACGCACCAACCCCGATAAGATCGCGAAAGTGCCGATGGACCCGTTCCGCGGTGTGCAGGACTATACCATCGACTATGCGATGGACGTGACGGGCGCTGACAAAGCGTACAAAGGGCAATTGAAGGATATCGCAGAGAAGCTGTTAAAAGCGTTTTACGCATACAATACGATGCTCATTGAGATCAACCCGCTGGTCATTGACAAAAGTGGAAAGCTGATCGCGCTTGACGGAAAGATCGAGGTGGACGACAACGCGCTGTTCCGTTTGCCGGATATGGTAGAATTCCGCGAACGACTGCAGGACGATGCGCGCGTGATCGAGGCGCGGCGGTCGGATTTTCATTTTGTACCCATCGAAGAAGATGGGACGGTGGGCGTGATGTCCAACGGCTCGGGCATGCTCATGAGCTGCATCGACTTGATCAGTAAAAAGGGAATGAAAGTGGGCGCGGCGCTCGACTTGGGCGGCGGCGCGACGGCGGAACGCATCAAAACGGCGGTCAAGATCGTGCTTTCGGGCAGCAGCATAAACGAAGTATTTATCTGTATTTTCGGCGGTATCACGCGCTGCGACGAGGTGGCAAAGGGCGCGATCATGGCGCTTGAAGAAGCACCGACAGGCAAGCGTGTCGTACTGCGTATGGAGGGTACCAACAAGGATGAGGCAATCAAAATCGTGGGTAGCGCAAGGCGGGAAATCACGATGGCAGGCAGCCTGCTTGAAGCGGTGGATGTACTTTGGGAGATGCAGGAGGGCGTGAGCAAATGAGCATTCTGATTGATCAAAACACAAAATTACTTGTTCAGGGAATGACAGGACGGGAGGGCTCGTTCCACACGCAGACCATGCTGGATTACGGGACAAACGTCGTTGCGGGCGTAACGCCGGGCAAGGGCGGCACAGAGCTGATGGGCGTTCCGGTTTTCAATACAGTGAAGGAAGCGGTGGAAAAAACGGGCGCAAACGCGTCGGTCGTATTCGTTCCCGCACGGTTCACGCCTGCAAGCGTGTGCGAAGCAGTAGATGCAGGAGTCCCCATTGTGATGACCATCTCGGAGCACACTCCCGTACACGATATGATGAAGTGCTACTACATTGCGCGGGAAAAGGGCGTGAGGCTGTTCGGGCCAAATTCGTTCGGTGTGATCTCGCCCGGAAAATGCAAGGCGGGATTTATGCCGCACAAATATTTCACTGAAGGCGGCGTAGGCGTGATGTCGCGCAGCGCGACCAACTGCTATGAAACTGTCATGATGATGTCGGAAAACGGGATCGGGCAAACAACGTGCGTGGGCATCGGCGGGGATATGATCCCCGGGTCTACGTTCATCGATCTGCTGCCGGATTTTGAGGAAGACGAAGAAACGGAAGCGATCGTGATGATCGGCGAGATCGGCGGCAGCGAGGAAGAGCTGGCGGCCGAGTACATCAAAAAGCATGTGACAAAGCCGGTGGTAGCGCTTATCGCAGGCAAAAATGCGCCCAAGGGCAAAAACATGGGGCATGCGGGCGCGATCGTCTCGGCGGACGGGACGGGCAGCGCGGAAAACAAAGAAAAGGCATTGCGTGACGCAGGCGTATACATCGCGGAAAGCACCAGCCACATTGTAGACCTGCTCAAGAAGATCCTATAAAAGGGAGGAGAAACAAATGGAAAAGGAACGTGCACTGAGGATATACCAGACCATGAACGAGATTCGTGCGTTTGAAGAAAAAGCATACAAGCTGTTTGAGGAAAACAAGCTGAGAGGTTCTGTACACCTTTGCACAGGACAAGAAGCGGTTGCGGCGGCGGTGTGCTCTAATTTAGACGACGAAGATTACATTGCAAGTACGCACCGTGGACACGGGCACTGCATCGCCAAGGGGGCAAAGCTCGACTTAGCGCTTGCGGAATTGATGGGCAAGGCGACGGGCTATTGTAAGGGACGCGGTGGCTCTATGCATATCGCAGACCTTACCAAGGGAAATCTGGGAGCAAACGCCATTGTGGGCGGTGGACTGCCCATTGCGTCAGGCGCGGCTCTGGCGCAGAAATTGCAAAAATTACCGCATGTGTCGGTGGCGTTTTTTGGTGACGGCGCCTCCAACGAGGGGACGTTCCATGAGGCGCTCAATATGGCGGCTGTCATGAAGCTGCCCGCAATCTTTGTATGCGAAAACAATGGCTTTGGACTCTCGACCCCTGTCGCGCAATCGACAAGCGTGGAAAACATTGCCGACCGTGCAGCGGGATATGGCATCCCGGGCGTGGTCGTGGATGGCAATGACGTGATCGCGGTAGACGAAGCATTTAAAACGGCAAAGGAACGTGCGATCCGCGGCGAGGGCCCGACATTGATCGAAGCGAAGACGTACCGCTGGCGTGGGCATTGGACGGGCGACCCGGAACCATACCGCAGCCGTGAGGAAGTGGACGCATGGAAGAAAAAAGATCCGATCGCGCGCTTCGAAAAATATATGGTCGAAAAGAAATTTGCAACAAAAGAAGAACTTGAGAAGATCAAAGCAGATGCGTATGCGCAGATGGATGCGGCGGCGGAGTTCGCGCTCACAAGCCCCGATCCCGATCCGGCGCATGTGATGGACGACGTATTCTACGAAGCGTGAGAAGGAGGGTAAAAACAATGAGTAAAAAAACGTATGCAATGGCAGTACGCGATACCCTGCTTTCCGAAATGAAGCGGGACGATAAGGTCTTTGTGATGGGCGAGGACGTACAGGTGCTGGGCGGCGTTTTCGGCTGCACGAGAGGGCTTGCGGATGAACTTGGAGCAGATCGCTGCTTCAACACGCCGATCGCGGAAGCGGAGATGGTCGGCGCGGGGCTGGGCGCGGCGTGCGCAGGGATGCGCCCGGTGGTCGAGCTGATGTACATGGATTTTACACTTGTGGCGATGGATCAGATCATCAACCAGGTGGCAAAAACGCGGTATATCTTTGGCGGGAAAGCAAAGATTCCGCTGGTGATCCGCGGACAGGAAGGGATTGGCCGCGGCAACGCAGCGACGCACAGCCAGTCGTTAGAGACGATATTCATGCACTTTCCAGGCATCAAGGTAGCGTGTCCTTCCACGGGCGAAGATGTTGCGGGGTTGCTGCGCACGGCGATCCGAGACGATAATCCGGTGCTGTTCTTCGAACATAAGGCGCTTTACAGCAACAAAGAGGAAGTGCCGGATGATCCGGATTTTATGATTCCGTTTGGTCAGGCAAAAATCAGGAAAGAGGGAACGGACGTCACCATCGTAGCAAACCTGCTTTATGTGTCACGGGCGCTTGAAGCGGCGGCGGAGCTTGAAAAGGAAGGAATTTCCGCGGAAGTGATCGATCCGAGAACACTGGTACCGTTTGATTACGAAACGATCGTAAACAGCGTAAAGAAAACGGGACGCCTTGTAACGGTGCATGAAGCGCACCGTACCGCAGGTTGGGGCGCGGAGGTTGCGGCGGAGATCACGGAACGTGCATTCCCGTATTTGGATCACGCGCCTATCAGGCTGGGGGCAAAGCAATGTCCGCTGCCGTTCAACGTTATTCTGGAAAACGCTACGGTACCGCAGGTCAAAGAAATCATCGATGCGGCGCGCGCGTCCATGTATAAGTGAGGTGTAGGGCAAAATGGCTGAAAAAGTAATTATGCCAAAGCAAGGTCTGCAAATGACGGAGGGCACCATCATGAAATGGCTAGTGCACGAAGGGGAAACGTGTACAGAGGGCAAGCCGCTGTTTGAGATGGAAACAGATAAGCTGACCATTACGATGGACGCACCCGCAAGCGGCACGTTGTTAAAAATTGTGCGGGCAGAAGGCGACGTAGTACCCATCACCGAGCTGATTGGTGTGATCGGCGAGCCGGGCGAGGATATTTCCGCGTTGATCGCGCAGACAGGGAACGAGGCGGCAGGTAATCAACCGACAGTGGAGAAAGCCGTGGCGGCAACAGCGGCAGCGCCTGCTGTCAAAGCTGTGGTTCCTACGCAAGCGGGAGAGCGCAAGTTCAGCACGCCCCGTGCGCGTATGCGTGCGGAGGAAAAGGGACTCCGCATTGCGGACGTCCCCGCAAGCGGGCCGGACAACATGGTGATAGAGCGCGACGTGCTTGGATTTGAGGGAGCTGTCGCAGCAAAGGCCACGCCGCTTGCAAGGAGGATCGCTGACATGAACGGCGTAGACATAAGCGGGGTAGACGGAACGGGTTCGCACGGGAAGATCACCAAAACCGATATCATGGCTGCAGTCGCCATGCGCAGCGCTGCAAAAGGCGGTGCGCCGCGCGGCGAACACATCGTCCCAATGAGCGGCATGCGCAAGGTGATCGCCGACCGTATGCAGGAGAGCTTACGAAATCACGCACAGCTCACGCACACGGTACGTGCCGATATGACGAACGCGGCAATGCTGCGCGAGGCATATAAGAAGGCGGACAAGAAGGTGTCTTACAACGACATCGTTTTGCAGGCAGTTAGCCGTGCGCTGACGGATTTCCCCATGATGAACGCAATGATTTCAGCAGAAGGGATCGTGATTCGCGATTATGTCAATCTTGGCGTGGCGGTCGCGGTAGAAAACGGACTGATCGTTCCC
>NZ_JAYFPU010000018.1:0-8575 GCF_034927525.1 Christensenella sp. | reverse complement strand
GTCGGTTCTACAACCGCTGCCACCGGTGTCTGTTCCGGTTCGGGCTGTGTTGCGTCGCCGTTTGCCGCCAAAACCATGACCGGTACCATGACTGCTACAAGTGCAATCGCGACTACCGCTGTGAAACGCTTCATGTTGACTCTCTTTGAAGCATATCTACGAACCACACGTCCTGTCGGCTGCGACGAAGTCATGCCGCCTACGCGGGATGCACGCATGGGAGAAACCCCACTGCTGCGTTTTACCGTTGTATTCTGATACGTTTTGGATACTCTTCTTTTCTGTACTTTTCTCATGTTAGAAATATTGCCGGTCATTTCTGACAGCTTGCCTTTTACGGTGCCTACCGTCTTTAAAAGACCATCCTTAACATTAGATATAATACTTTTCATATTACGCTCCTCTGTTTTTACTCGTCATGAGTTTGTGCCTAATTTTTTAGCCTTGGTTCATTATACATCGTTGTTTTCTATTTGTAAATAGTTTTGTAATAAATTTTTAATAATTTCTTTGTACATAAGCTATAGCGTCTTCATTTCTTTTCTTGTCCCCACCGGGCATACCGCCATACAAATTCCACATACTGCGCCGCGTCCGATTTTTTGATATGACTTTTTCATGTGCATACTGCACTTCCCTACATCAATCATATCCTGCACGGAAATGCCTTCGCTCCATTCTCTGCCGCAAAGCGCACCACTCGGACACGCCCGGGTGCACAAGCCACAATGTGTACACGGGTTTTGCGACGGAACATTGTGCGCAACCGGCATATCAGTGAGCACCGTACAAAGCCTTACCCTGCAGCCGTATTCGGGTGTGAGGAACAGATCGTTATCGCCAATGCCGCCCAGCCCGCATAGTCTTGCCACTGCTTTATGCGGCAGCAGTCCGCGGTATCCGTCGTCGCTTACCGACTGAGACGCAGGAATATACGCTGCGTCATACCCTTCCCGCCTGATTGCCTGTACAAGCAAAAACGCAGTCTGGTCTAAAAAAGAGTTACACGTCCTATAATGATGGAAATACGTCTTCGTCGGCCCGTTTGTGATCCCGTCGATCACCGCATTCGGCAAGGAGACAGCGAAAGAGATCGCATAACACAGCCCGTCAAGCACGCACAGCTCCTCCGGAAGCAATGTGCTTCCGTACAAGTCAACAAACCGCTCGTCCAGTATTTTTTCGTATTCCACGATTATTCTTTCTGTTTTTTCTTCTTCGTGACTTTATTCATGATCATAACAACGATACAAATCGCAGCAATCACGACAAAGATGGAAAGCATGCCCTTCCACATCAAGTCAAGAGAACTGATCAATACTTCATTCATAGTATTTGCCTTCCCTTCCTTACATCATGATCGGGACAAGCCCGAGGATCACACCGCCTGCAACAACCGACGCGATCTGCCCTGAAACGTTCGCCCCGACCGCAAACATCAGCAGATGATTCTGGTTGTTTGCCTCAAGTCCCATCTTCTGTACAACACGTGCGGACATTGGGAATGCCGATATCCCCGCCGCGCCGATCATCGGGTTCATCTTATTTTTACTGAATACGTTGATAAGCTTTGCAAACATAACGCCTGCGATCGTATCAAAGAAGAATGCCACGAGACCAAGACCCATGATCATCAGAGTCTGCAGATTTACAAAATTTTCCGCTTTCATTGTGGAAGCGATCGTAATGCCCAACAATAATGTAATCAGGTTTACAAGCACCTTAGAAGCGGTATCCGAAAGCGAATCCAGAACGCCGCACTCGCGGAGCAAATTACCAAACATCAGGAAGCCGACCAGCGCAATGGATGCCGGCGCCACCAGTCCCGCGACCATTGTTACCACGACCGGGAACAATATTTTTGCAATCTTGGGGATATCCTCGCCGTGGTATTCCATCTTGATGGCTCGCTCTTTTTTGGTTGTTACCAATTTTATGGCCATCGGTTGTATGATAGGTACGAGCGCCATATAAGAGTAGGCTGCCACAGCGATCGGCCCTACAAAGCCGCTCCCTAGTACCTGCGATACCAAAATGGAAGTCGGGCCGTCTGCCGCACCGATGATACCGATAGAAGCCGCGTCCGGCAGAGAGAACCCAAGCGCTGCCGCAGCGGTGATCGTTGCAAAGATACCGAATTGCGCCGCCGCCCCAAAGAACAACAGCTTTGGATTTTTCAGCAATGGGCCAAAATCGATCATTGCCCCGATACCGATAAAAAGCAGCAGCGGCATCATCTCTGAAGCCTCGATCCCTACGCTGAACAACCAGTCCACGATACCGTTTACATTACCGATCCCTGCCATCACCTGATCTACCGCGCCCGAAAGCGGGATATTGACGAGGATCGCACCAAAGCCCATCGGCAGCAAAAGCGCCGGCTCCAGTTTTTTGGAAATTGCCAAGAAAATCAACACGCCGCCTATGATGAACATCACTACCTGCTGCCACGTAAGCGCCATAATGCCGTTTACAAGAAATTCCATCGAATTCTCCTTTAACCTACTTAAAATATAAATATGAAGTAAAATACCGTTAACAGTATATCATCTAATCCCTTCTTTTCAAACTGCTTTTCTGCTTTTTTAGGTAAATTTTCTTCCTCACGCTCTTTTTTCCGTGCTATACTGAATATATCATACGTTTTTCAAAGGAGTGTCGCTTATGAAAGTAGTTGCTTTTAACGGAAGCCCGCGTAGGGATGGAAACACTTACCACAGCCTGAAAATGGTATGTGACGAATTGAATGCACGAGGTGTGGATACGCAGATCGTCCAGGTCGGCGGGAATTTGTTGTATGGTTGCATCGACTGCAGGGGCTGTATGCGCGTACACAATAACAAGTGCGCCATCGAAAAAGATAAAATGAACGATTTTATTGCGGCAGCAGGCGCGGCGGACGGCATCCTGATCGGGTCGCCTGTCTATTTTGGCAATGTGACGACCGAAACAAAGGCACTCATTGACCGTCTTGGACGCGTCACCCGCGAAAACGGCTTTACGCTCAAAAACAAGCCCGGCGCAGCGGTCGTGACCGCACGGCGTGCAGGCTCCAATTTTACGATGGCCGCTATCAACTATCTATTTACCATTAATCAGATGCCCGTCGTAAGCTCGTCTTACTGGAACTTTACAATGGCCTGCGAAAAGGACGAATGGAAAAACGACGAAGAAGCGGCGGGAACATTAAAAACCCTTGGCGAAAACATGGCCTTTATGCTGGATAAATTTTCAAAATAATAGTGCAACAAACAAAAAACGGCAGCCATGCCGTTTTTTGTTTGCTTATTTTATTCCCCGGACACAGATCCAGCCGTGTTCGTTGTTTTCTTCCACCTGCACATTCTGATACCCCGCTTGCCGCAGCATATCGCGGAATTCTTCCGGCGTATTGTTGTGCATCCCGAGCATCTGTACGATCTGTTTGTCTTTTTCGCTTTGCTGTGCGTGGTCGTACATCTCTGCAACAATCAAAAGCATACCATCCGGCTTTAGGACGCGCAGCACTTCCTTTAAATCCTTGCTCAAATCCGGCCAGAAATAATAACTTTCTACCGAGGTAATGACATCGAAAAAATCACTCTCAAAGGGCATATCCGACACACTGCCATGTACAATCATCATTTTGCCGCTTTGTACATCGCTTTTGTTTTCCTTGCATGCACAGTCTACGGATGTTTCCGAATAATCAATACCGTAAAGCTTTCCATGCAACGCTCTTTTCGACAACAGTTTAAGCGCTTTGCCCCCGCCGCAGCCAACATCCAAAACCGTATCAGTATCTCTGATATCGATCTTAGAAAAGCCCCATTCCGTGAGCTCTGCGTGACTTTTGTTCATTCTTTTGATGGTTTGTCTGCCCATCATGCCCTGCGGTCTTTTGCAGTTTTCCAGAACTTTTTTTGTAATTCCCATATTATTTCTTATTGGACTTCATGCGCTGCTGATGATCCAATATCCTTTTCCTGATCCGTAAATTGTGCGGCGTTACTTCGAGAAGCTCATCGTCGCCTAAAAACTCGAGCATTTCCTCCATACTCATGTTCCGCGGCGGAACCAACCGCAGCGAATCGTCGCTGCCGGAGGCGCGGACGTTGGAGGCATGCTTTTTCTTGCATACGTTAACGACAAGGTCTTCATTTTTGGGCGAACATCCAACGACCATGCCCATATATACTGGGACACCCGCGCCAATGAACAGCGTCCCTCGCTCCTGCGCATTATACAGGCCATAGGTGATGGAATCCCCCGTCTCGAAGGCAACCAGCGATCCTAAGGAACGCTTATCGATATCTCCCTTATATGGTTCATAGCCGTCAAACACGGTATTGAGTATGCCCTCGCCGCGTGTATCCGTCAAAAATTCGCTGCGATAACCAAACAGCCCGCGCGCAGGTATTTTGAATTCGATGCGCATACGCTCCCCCTGCGGCGTCATATGAATCATTTCCGATTTTCTTGAACCCAGCTTTTCGATGACGCTGCCTACGCTTTCCGCAGGAACATCAACAAGCAGGCGCTCAATCGGCTCGCACATATGTCCGTCTACCGTTTTATAAAGCACCTTGGGTGCGCCTACCTGAAATTCGTATCCTTCGCGGCGCATCGTCTCGATCAGGATAGAGAGGTGCATCTCTCCTCGTCCGAGGACACGAAACGTTTCTGCTCTATCCGTCTCGTGTACCGCAAGCGATACATCCTTACGCAGCTCGCTCATCAGGCGGTCGCGCAAATGGCGTGATGTAACAAATTTACCGTCACGTCCCGCAAACGGACTATCATTGACCGAAAACGTCATTTCGACCGTTGGCTCTGAAATCTTAACAAAAGGAATCGGCTCAAATTCGTATTGCGCGCATACCGTATTTCCGATATTAACGCTGTCCAGTCCGGAAAACGCTACGATGTCGCCCGCCTTTGCGCTCTCTACCGGCACGCGCTTTAGGCCGTCGTACTGATAAATCGCCGTGACCTTACCGTTTGTACACAAGTCCTCTGCATGAAAATCGCATAACGATACTTCCTGCCCTTGCTTGATCTCGCCGCGCTCGATGCGCCCTACAGCGATCCGTCCCACGTATTCGTTGTAATCAATCGAAGAAACAAGCATTTGCAACGGCGCAGTCTCGTCGCCTTCCGGCGCAGGGATATAGCTTAAGATCGTATCGAACAGCGGCTTTAAATCTTCGCCCGGTGCATTGGGGTCCAACGTCGCCGTCCCTTCTCTGCCCGAGCAATAGATGATCGGACTATCGAGCTGCTCGTTCGTCGCATCAAGCTCCAAAAGAAGCTCCAGCACTTCGTCGCCCACGTCGTTTAAACGTGCATCAGGCCGATCCATTTTGTTGACCACAATGATCACGCGGTGATTGAGTTCCAGCGCCTTTTGCAGCACAAACCGCGTCTGCGGCATCGGCCCTTCGAAGGAATCCACCAGCAATACAACGCCGTTCACCATTTTGAGCACACGCTCGACCTCGCCGCCGAAATCGGCATGCCCCGGGGTATCTACAATATTGATCTTTACATTATTATAAAAAGTCGCGGTGTTTTTCGCGAGGATCGTGATCCCGCGTTCCCGCTCCAAATCTCCTGAGTCCATCACGCGATCTGCAACCACCTGATTTTCACGGAAGCTGCCGCCCTGCTTGAGCATTTCGTCCACCAGCGTCGTCTTGCCATGGTCAACGTGGGCAATGATTGCAATATTCCTTAAATCTTCTCTCACCAATTTTTTCATTCTCCTTTATTTTCAAACAATTTATTATATATCAAAACGCGCATGAAATCAAGGGAATCCGCGGTTGACAGGCTGTTGTATAATACTCTTATGGAATTATTATCTCCCGCAGGCGGGTTTGACAGTTTAAAAGCGGCTATTGAAAACGGCGCGGACGCGGTGTATGTCGGCGCGCAGAATTTCAGTGCGCGTAATCTCGCGGAGAACTTCGGTGATATCGCGCAAGCCGTCTCTTATACACATGCGGCGGGCGTAAAGCTTTACCTAGCGCTCAATACATTGGTGCGCGACCGCGAGATCGCTGCTTGGATCGGCACCGCAAAGGAGGCGGCTGCGGCAGGGATCGATGCTTTTATCGTGCAGGATCTTGGCTGCGCAATGCTGCTCAAACGATTGTGCCCTGATGTCCCTTTGCATGCAAGCACACAAATGACTGCGTACAGTGCACGCGGCGTGCAGGTTCTTACAGAACTTGGCTTTTCGCGGGTGATCCTCGCGCGCGAGCTTTCCTTTGCCCAGATTTGCAATATTCGTGAGCAGACGGACGCTGAGCTGGAGATTTTTGTGCACGGAGCACTGTGCGTATGCTATTCCGGTCAGTGCCTGATGAGCAGTATGTTCGGCGGGCGCAGTGCAAACCGCGGATTGTGTGCACAACCCTGCCGCCTCGACTATAAGCTGGAAAATAAATCAGGACGGCTGTTGAGCCCTAAGGATATGTGTCTTGTGGACTATATTGGCGATATCAAAGATGCAGGTATTGCGAGCATCAAGATCGAAGGGCGCATGAAGCCTGCGCAGTACGTAGGTACTGCAACGCGCATCTACCGCAAGGCGCTTGACGGCGGACGTATTACGCAAAAAGATAAAGACGACCTGCTAAAAGCGTTCAGCAGGCGCGGTTTTACCTCCCGTCCATTCAGCGCCAAAATGCCCGAAACAATACAACGCGACGAGCGTCTTTCTGCAGATGAATCTGTGGCACATGCAGGACATATTTCCTTCGGCGAATATACCGCTCTGCCAAAGGGTAAGAAGAAAAATCCCCATGCCCTTGCCGCACAGGTCTTAAGTAAGAAGCAGGCGTTATCCGTATTGGATGACGTTGACATCCTCTATGTGCCCTGCAACGCCTTGTGGGCACAGGAGGTCGTTACGCAGGCACATCAGCAAAGTAAGAAGTGTATTGGCATTCATCCTTTGGTCGATCGTGAAGATGATTGCACGCCGTCCGCCTCTTTTGACGGCGAAATGTACGCTACCCTTCTTCACAATACCACAAGGCACAAGGTTGCCAATCTGTCCTTCAATGTGATGAACAGCGAAACGCTGCATACCCTGCACAGTCTTGGATATGAGCGCGCTACACTAAGCGCGGAGCTTAATCTGGCGCAGATCAGGGATATTTGCTCTCCTATCCCCACAGAAGTGGTGGTCTATGGCAGGGCGACGCTCATGACCACCATCTACTGCCCGATCAAATGCGACAAAAAAAGCTGCCGTGCAGACGGCAACTTATTTCTTACAGACCGTATGGGTAAGCGCTTTCCTATCATCAAAGCAGATGATAAGTGCTGCGTACGCATCTTAAACTCCCTGCCGATCTTTATGGCGGATAAGCTCAATCAGGTGAGCGCGGACGTCCTGCGTCTTGTCTTCACGACAGAATCCCTGCGGGAATGCAGGGATATCGCCCGCCAATACCGGCTGGCCATGCAGGGCAAAAGCGTCAAGCCCTCCGGCGAATTTACGCGCGGGCACTTCCTGCGCGGCGTAAATTGAACGCTTAATCGAACTGCTTGTTCTTCCACTTTTCGAATTTTGCACTGATCAGAGGTTCCACACGGTCGTAGTTTTCCCATGTATCCTCATGCAGATAAACGGCAAATTCACAGTCCGCACTGTCATTGCCCAGCACATCGGCGTAATCGTCTATATAGTGCGAATCGTAATACTCCGCGGTGAATTCAAGCGCCTCATCTGTCATCAAATCCTCGATCAGGCTCTCGTCAAAGCACTCTATCAGAAGGTCTCTCCCCGTCATCTCACGGTTTTTGACCTTTTGCATTTCCGCATCGAATTCACCGAACCATTCTTCTTCAATCAGATCGTTCTCGATCAGCCATGCGAGATACATCCCCATATGCGTTCCCGCACATTCGTACGCAATGCTATCCGGAAAGTTCACTGCATGCCAGTCCATCTTATCAAACGCCATTTGTTGTCCCCCATTTTGTTTTATCGATATTATACGCCTGCCTATAGCAGCATTCAATAACATTTTCGCTAGATATTTATGACAATTTCGCTTCCTTCCCGCTCTTTTCTGACCTCAATGGAAGCATCGATGTTCTCCCTTAAAAGCTGTACGTGGGAAATGATTCCCACGAGCCTTTGCCCGCCTCGTATGCTGGCAAGGATATCCAGTGCATTTTCGATAGACGACGGATCCAGCGATCCAAAGCCTTCATCAACAAACATAGCGTCGATCTGTATTCCTCCGCTTTGTGCCTGCACCACTGCCGAAAGCCCCAGCGAAAGAGACAGCGCAACCAAAAACTTTTCCCCGCCCGAAAGGCTTTTAACGCTTCTGCGTTCGCCGGAATACGCATCGAACACCTCAAGATCCAGCCCTACCTTACGCGCACGGCCTTGCCCCTCTGCCGTACGGTACAGCTGGTAGCGTCCATCATGCGCTTTTTTCAACAATCTGTTTGCCTGTCCGGTGATCGCTGACAGCATCACGCCGAGCACATAGCGCTTGAGCCCTACTCCTTTATCTCCGCGTAGCAGCTTCGCGAATACATCAAGCTCCACATATTCTGCCGTTTTTTG